>NZ_BAAAVI010000045.1:70935-75374 GCF_039534445.1 Streptosporangium fragile
GCGCCCCTGTCTGCATTCCAGCCAGTCCGGGGGCTTGCGGAACCTGCACGCTCGTCTGCGCCGGGGAGAGCCGCCCGGTGGTCCCCTGCCGACCGGCCGGCCGCCGGCCCGTGCCCTGCCGTGCGGAGGTCCGGTGGGTCACCGGGCGGTAGGCGGTCCGGGGCGAGGCCGCGCGAGGACCGGAGTTCCGCGTCAGGGCGGCCGCGGTCTGCCGCGGGGTCGTCTCCCCGCCGACGTCCGACGACCTGGAGCCGGCGGCGCCCGGAGACCGGGGAAGGGAGGCGACCTGCGGACGGGCCCCGGAGGTGGGGGACGAGGTGACCGGGGACGCGGCCGGTGGCCCGAGCACGGTGGGGGGGACGGCCGACGGCCTGGAACCGGGCGTTGCGGACGGCCTGGAACCGGGGGCCTGCGCCGGCGGCGCCGGGTTCGCACCCGGGAGAGCTCCGCCTGCGACGGGCGGCCGTGCCGCCGTGGGCGCGGAGGATCGTTCAAGAACCTCCGACAGGAAGGCGAGAACGGCCTTGTCGGCTTTCTCCTCGGCTGTTCCGCCCCCGGCTTCCCCGCCGTCACTCCCCTGGTCCGCGGGCTCCGGACCACTCCCCCGGCCCGCGGCGGGCTCGTCGAGCGCCCGGGACGCCGGCAACGCCTCCGGCGGCACGCCGGGTGCGGATCCGGGCACGGCGGGACGGGCCTGTTCCGCCGCGCGGGCGGGCCCGGCCGCCGCGGTCTCGGACCGCGGGCTGCGAATCGTGTCCCGGGTCTGCTGCGTCACCGTCTCCCCGGCGGACCCGCGCATCGTGGCCACCGTGGTCACCGTGATGTCGCGCCGCCTGTCCGGGACGGCGAGCAGCACGTCGACCGACCTGCCCGTCGCGGCGACATCACCGACCGCGCACACCGCCACCCCCTCGGGCAGCGGCGTGCCGGGCACGGTGCTCACGGGGCACTCGACGCCCCTGAGCACCCCGGCGGGTCTCGTCACAAGCGCCAGGCGCGCGTCGGTGCCCGGCCCTTCCAGACGCACCCGGAAGCGGATCACCTCACCGGGCCGGCTCCACGTCGACCACACCCCGGCCCCGGCGGCGGCGACCAGGTCGAGGGGCGACGGGACGGGCTCATCGGCCTCGACGGCGTACACCGCCGACCCTCCGCCGAGGACGAGCACCCCCGCCCCGAAAGCCGACACGATCCGAGCACCACGCCACCACACGGCCACCGCATCTCTCCGTTCCCCGGGTACGGACACGCGACATCGCTACGCACAGTAGCAGTTATGTCACGCGGCGGAGCCGATCAATCCTCGTTGAAACGACCTTGCCCACCGTTGAGGAGACCTTGCACGGCCCGCACTATCGGCAGGTCCGCGGGGAGCCACGGCACGTCGTACAACTCGTGGTCGTGCAGCCAGCGCAACTCCAGGTGCTCGCGGGCCTCGGGCCTGCCCTCGACGATCTCCGCCAGCCAGACCCGGAGCACGTAGCCCCCGGTCAGCCCCCAGTCTCCACCGACCCGCTCGCCGACTTTGATCACGACTCCGAGCTCCTCCTGGCACTCACGGAGCAGCGCCGTGTGCTCGTCCTCCCCCGGATCGACCTTCCCGCCGGGCAGTTCCCAGCCACCGGCCAGCTCGGGCGGCTCGGCGCGCTGGGCGGCGAGCAGCCTGCCGCCGCCGTCGACGATGGCGGCGCCCACAACGACCTTGTCCGTGACTCCTCCGCCCTCTGAACCTGGAGAGGGCGGCTTCTCGCCCCCTCCCCCGAGGCGGGCGACGGCCGAGCCCTGACCGTTCCGAACAGGAAAACCATAGCGGAGAGGCGAATTCCCCTCCGGTGAATCCGGCAGTCCCCGCACCGGGCGTGCGGGGACCGGGTTGTGTCAGCCCTGCGCCTTCAGCCTGAGCTGTTCCAGGATCTGCGGGTTCTGCAGCGGCCGGGTGAACCCCACGATCGCGGTGCGGTCACGGTAGGTGGTGACCTTGATCGGCCCGCACAGGCGGCACCTGGCCTCGATCATCTTGCCCGGCGAGACCACCATACCCACGTGCCCGGGGTTGTCGAAGCTGGTGCCGGGACCGGAGTTGAAGAAGACGAGGTCTCCCGCCTGTTCCTCGCCCGCCTTGATCTTCACGCCGAACGGCCACTGGCCGAACGTGGTGCGCGGGATGTTCAGGCCGACGCTCCGGTAGGCCATGTAGATGATCCCGGAGCAGTCGTAGCCGGCGGGCCCGGTGCCGCCCCAGATGTAGGGCTTGCCGCGCTGGGCGAGGGCGTACTCCAGAATCGCGGCGACCGTGTCGCTGGGCGCGGCCTCCACCAGCGGCTCGTCGCAGGCCTCGTCGGTGTCCGGCGGCGTGGCGACCTCACCGTCCTTCGCGTACTTCTTGGCGATCTCCATGACCTGGTCCACGTACCACCAGGCCCGGTTGTAGACGAACAGCGAGCGCCGCACGTCCTCCGGCGCGCCGTTGCGCTTGAGCATCTTCGCCGCGCCCAGGATGGCGTCCGCCGGGTTGTACACGTCGGCCCAGCCGTCCCCGTCGCCGTCGGAGGCGTAGCCGTTGAACGTGGACGGGATCTTGATCTTGGGCTTGCCGCCCCAGGTGCTGATCAGGAACTGCATGGGCCCGGCGGCACCGGCGTAGTTGGTGCCGCTGCGCACGCCGGGGAGCGTGGAGCGCCCGTGGTCGGTCTCCCGCTTGCCGACCCCGGCGAGCACGTTCCACTGCACGCCGATCTTCTTGCCGTGCTCGCGGTAGAGCTTCAGGTACTCCTCCGGGATGTCCGACGTCGCGGTCTCCGACTGGTCGCTCGCCGCCTGCGCGGTCTGCCCGCAGTCGGGCAGCCCCGCGCCGGTGATGGACGGGAAGGACGGGAAACTGCCGACCACCAGCATCGGCGCCATGATCAGCGTGGTCAGGCAGAGCATGGCGACCCCGAGAATGAGCAGGAGACGCAGATGCTTGCCACTTCTCATGCGGTCGTGCCCTTCCTCCGGTACCGCCGGTCGCCCGAGTCCGCGACCGTGCCGTTCATCGCGGTCACGCCCCTCATCCGGTCTCGCCGGCCGTCCGAGGCGGTGACCGCGCCGCTCATCGCGTTCGTGTCCTTCATCCGGTGCCGCCGGTTTCCAGGGGCTGATCGTCTCCCTCCTGGCCGGAGTCGGCCGGCTGGAGGTCGTGGACCCGCCACTCGCTGCCGGCCTGGACGAGCGTGACGGCGTACTCCGCGGTCCTCTCGCTCGCCCCGCTCCTGGCCGTGACGTTCTGCGTGCCGACGACCACGAAGATCACCGATGCGCTGTCGATCTGCCGGATCTCCTTCACCCGCGCCGACCCGACCGAGACGACCTCGTCGGCCTTGTTGCTCTCGATCGTCCCGGCCGAGGTGAGGGTGCGCAGCAGCACCCCGGCGAAATCCTCGGTGGTGTAACTCCTGAGACGGCCGCCGTAGGCCGCCGGATCCTCGTCGTAGCTGAAGGTGCCGTACTCGGCGGTGAACCGCTGCGCGTAGTCGGCGGCGGCGGCCAGTTCCTGCTTGGTCATCGGCAGGTAGGAGTAGACGTCGAAGGGGGCGTTGCTCGCCGTCGCCGCCGGGCGCGCCGGCTCGGCGGCCGGGTCCTGCGCGGACCCGGCCACGGTACGGTCGGCGCCGACCGGCTCGGCCCCGGTCCGGAGGTCGCCGCCGGAGTCGGGCCACATGGTGAGGTAGATCCCGACTGCGGCGAGCATCACCACCAGCACCGCGAAGACGACCCCCCGCCGGGTGCCTCCTTCGGTCATCGTCAGTCCTTGCCGGGACTGGACGGGCGCAGCCAGAACGGGGCAGCCGTCTCACCGGCCTCCCGGCCCCGGTCGGAGCGCCTGGTGATCCAGAGCGGAGGCGCCTCGGAGGACCGGTTCGAGTGCCCGGCGTCGCGGTTCCTCGATCCGCCGGAGGAGCCTCCGGAGCCGCCGAAGATGCCGCCGCCCGAACCGGACCCGCCGGAGCCGCCGCGCGGGCCGGAGCCCGAGGAGCCACGTCCGGAGCCCGACGAACCCGAGCCCGAGGAGGACCGGGAGCCGCCGCCGAAGAAGCCGCCGCCCGAGCGGCCGCCGCCACCGCCGCCCGAGGTGGGCGCGGAGGACCGGCCGCCGGAGGGGGCCGGGGCGCGGCCCCCGGAGGGCCTGGCCGCCGGGGAGACGGAGGACCGGCCGCCCGACCCACCGCCCGAAGAGGATCCGCCGCCCGAGGACGACGCGCCGCCCTGCGGGGCCCAGCCGCCGCCGGGACGACCGCCGAACCAGCCGCCGGAGCCGCGCGCCGGGGAACCCCCGGACCTGGCCGGGGACGCGCCACCGCCCGCCGCACCGGTGCGGGAGAGGTTGAGCGGCGGTGCCGCGCCGGGACGGGCCGCGGTCACCGGGCGAGCCGTGCCCCGGCGCCGCCCACCGGCCTGCG
>NZ_BAAAVI010000046.1:0-47723 GCF_039534445.1 Streptosporangium fragile
GGCGCGGCCAGGGGGCGCCGGTCACGGGTGGTTCTCCGCCCGCGGGTGGTCCCCCGCGCCCAGGTGGTTCTCCGCGACCGTGCGGGCGAGCCGTTCGAGCAGCGGGCCCGCCTGGGCCATGCACACGGCGGGGTCGGGCTCGATGTCGGTGAGCGCGTACGCCGCCGTGATGCCCGCGGCGGCGAGCTCGGCGTCGCCGAGGGTGCGCCGCCCGCAGACCGCGACGACCGGGACGCCGGCCTCGGCGGCGGCGCGGGCGACCCCGGCCGGGGCCTTGCCGCGCAGCGTCTGCTCGTCCAGCGAGCCCTCGCCGGTGATGACGAGGCGGGCGCCGGCCAGTCGGTCGCGGAAGCCGAGGAGGTCGAGCAGGTAGTCGATCCCGGGCCGGAACTCGGCCGCCAGGAAGGCCAGCGCGGCGAAGCCGACCCCGCCCGCGGCGCCCGCGCCGGGCTGCCCGGCCACGCCCATCGCCCGCACGACGCCGTCGTGCTCCACGGCGCCGACCAGGCCGTGGGTGTGGGCGGCGACGGCGGCGAGCCGGGCCAGGGCGGTGTCGAGCAGCTTCACGTCCTGCGGGCTCGCGCCCTTCTGCGGCCCGTAGACGGCGGCGGCGCCGTTCGGGCCGAGCAGCGGATTGTCCACGTCGCCCGCGACGACGAACTCGATCCCGTCGAGCGGGATGAGCCCGGAGGTGTCGATCTTCTCCAGGTCGCGCAGGGCGGCTCCGCCGAACGGGAGCTCCTGCCCGGCGGCGTCCAGGAAACGGACGCCGAGCGCCCGCATCATGCCCGAACCGCCGTCGGTGCAGGCGCTGCCCCCGAGGCCTAGCACGACGCGCCGGGCACCGCGCCGTACGGCGTGGGCGATGAGCTCGCCGGTGCCGTGGCTGGTCGCGGTGAGCGGGGCGAGCGCGACGCCCCGGTGCGCGGGCGAGCCCGCGTCCCCGGCGGCCGGGTCGGCGGCCGGGAGCCGTCGCAGACCCGAGGCCTCGGCCAGCTCGACGACCGCCGTCGGGACGTCCCCCTCGGCGCCGGCGTCGCGCCAGGCGTAGGCGGCCGTGACCGGCTTCCCGACGGGGCCGGTGACCTCGACCTCGACCCGGGTGAACCCGCAGGCCACGACCGCGTCCACGGTGCCGTCACCGCCGTCGGCGACCGGCAGCGCGACCGTGGCGGCCCCGGGTCCGAGGCCCGCGGCCACCCGCGCGGCGACCTCCGCGCCGGTCAGCGACCCCTTGAACTTGTCCGGAGCGATCACGACATGTCCCGACTCAAACAACCCTGCTCCCTGGTGAAGGATCGGCGGGCACGCCTCCCCCGCCGGTGTGGGCGGTCCGGGACGCGTGCCGGAACCCGGTGCGATGGACGACCATCATCACATCCGCCCGCGATCCTCCCGGACGGCCGGGCCCCCTGCCGGGCCGTCCCGCGCGACGGCCCGCGGCGGGACGGCCGGGAACCCGGCGACGGGACGGCCGGGCGGAGTAGGGCGGGGCGACCGGACGAGGCGGGCGAGCCCCTCCGCCGGGACCGCCGGACGGGGAACCGGTCATGCGATTCCGGTGACGTGCTCGGGACGGAGCGGCACCCGGGTCAGCGGCAGGCCCGTGGCGGCGCGGACGGCCGCGACGACGGCCGGGGTCGAGGAGAGCGTGGGCGGCTCCCCGGCGCCGCGGAGCCCGTACGGGGCGCGCGGGTCGGCGTTCTCCAGGATGTCCAGGCGCATCGGCGGCATGTCGAGGATCGTGGGGATGAGGTAGTCGGTGAACGACGGGTTGCGCACCCGGCCGTCGGTGATCACGATCTCCTCCATCAGCGCCAGGCCGAGCCCCTGGGCGCTGCCGCCGTGGATCTGCCCCTCCAGCGACAGGCGGTTGAGGATCCTCCCCACGTCCTGGACGGCCGCCAGCTCGACCACCTTGACCAGGCCCAGCTCGACGTCGACGTCCACGACGGCCCGGTGCACGCACAAAGCGAGCTGGGTGTGCGAGTTCCCCCTCCCGGTGACCGGGTCCATGCGCTCGGTCGGCGCGTGGTGGTACTCGCGGACCTCCTCGACGACGGCGTCGCCGAGCACCTCCTCGATGGCCGCGAGCGCGCCCTCGCTCGCGGAGACGACCTTGCCGCCGCTCAGCGAGAGATCGTCGTACGCGCGGCCGAACCGCGCGGCGGCCAGCGCGAACACCCGCTCCCGCACGGCCCGGCAGGCCGTCATCACCGCACCGCCCGTCATGTAGGACTGGCGGGAGGCCGAGCTGGAGCCCGCGTCGCCGACCCCGTTGTCCGCCGGGTGGATGACGACCTGCTCGACGCCCAGCTCGGTGCGGGCGATCTGCGCCTGGAGGGTGACGAGCCCCTGGCCGACCTCGGCGGCCGCGGTGTGCACCAGCGCGGTGGCCCGCCCGCCGACGACCTCCAGGCGGACCCGGGCGGTGGAGTAGTCGTCGAAGCCCTCCGAGAAGCAGATGTTCTTCAGCCCCACCGCGTACCCGACACCGCGCCGCACGCCCTCGCCCCGGGTGGTCTGCGACACGCCGCCGGGCAGGTCGCGGATGTCGGAGGCGTCCAGCGGGAGGGGCATCGGCAGGTCGGCGGCCCGCTGGAGCATCTCGGCCATCGGCAGCGGGGCGGCGACCACCTGCCCGGTGGCCAGCGCGCTGCCCTGGGAGACGGCGTTGATCTGCCGGACCGTGATCGGGTCCAGCCCGCAGGCCTCGGCCAGCCGGTCCATCATCGACTCGTAGGCGAAGCACGCCTGGACCGCGCCGAAGCCGCGCATCGCGCCGCACGGCGGGTTGTTGGTGTAGACGCCGTACGCGTCGATCCTGATGTTGGGGATGACGTACGGCCCCACGCCGAGCGAGGCGGCGTTGGCGACCACGTTCATGGTCGAGGAGGTGTAGGCGCCGCCGTCCAGGAGGATCTCCACGTCGGCGTAGAGGAGCCTGCCCCCGCGCGTCGCGCCGTACTCGTAGCGCATCTCGGCGGGGTGCCGGTGCACGTGGCCGAAGAACGACTCCTGCCGGTTGTAGACCATCTTGACGGGTCTGCCGGTGCGCAGCGCGAGCATGGCCGCGTGGATCTGCATGGACAGGTCCTCGCGCCCGCCGAAGGCGCCGCCCACGCCGGACAGCGTCATGCGGATCCTCTCCTCGGGCAGGCCGAGGCAGGGCGCGATCTGCTTGAGGTCGTTGTGCACCCACTGGGTGGCCACGTACAGGTCGACGCCGCCGTCCTCGGCCGGTACGGCCAGGCCGGACTCCGGGCCGAGGAACGCCTGGTCCTGGACGCCGACCCGGTACTCGCCGGAGACGACCACCTCTGCAGCCTCCTTGGCCGCGTCCACGTCGCCCACCCGGACCGGCTGGTGGCGGACGAGGTTGCCGCGCGGCTGGACCGGCGGGCAGGACGGGTCGAAGGCCGCGCGGCGGGCGTCGGTCAGCGGCTCCAGCACCTCGTACTCGACCCGGATCCGCTCCATCGCCCGGCGTGCCGTCTCCGGGTGGTCGGCCGCGACCAGCGCGACCGGCTCGCCCTGGTGGCGCACCTCACCGAAGGCCAGCACCGGCTGGTCCGCGGTGTGGTCCAGGCCGAAGTGCCTGCGGCCGGGCACGTCCTCGTGGGTGAGGACGGCCGCCACCCCCGGATGGGCGAGGGCCGCGGCGACGTCGATCGAGACGATGCGGGCCCGGGGGTGCGGGCTGCGCAGGGTGGCGCCCCACAGCATGCCGTCCGCCCACAGGTCGGAGGAGTACGCGAACTCGCCCCTGACCTTGAGCGTCCCGTCCGGCCGCGGCGGGCTGTCGCCCACTCCCCCGGTGCCGGGCGCCGTGATCTCCCGCGGTGCCCGGTCCGGTACGGTGCCCTGCCGGAGCGTGTTCCGCTCGATCAATGTCCGACCTCCTTGGCCGCGGTGAATCCCTGCTCCTCGGCCAGGCGTACGAGGCGGCGGTGGGCCTCGCCGCCCGCGCGGCCGAGCTCGTCCTGGGCGATCGTGCGCAGCTCGTCGTCCTCGACGACGGTCTCGCCGCCGACCAGCAGCCGGGCCAGCGGCGGCTGCCGGGTGCCGAAGACCAGGGCGCAGACCGGGTCGGCGACCGCGGAGGCGAAGGCCTCACCGGTCCGCCACAGGGCGATGTCGGCGAGCTTGCCGGGCTCCAGGGAGCCGAGCTCGTCCTGGCGGCCCAGGTTCCGTGCCCCGCCGAGGGTGGCCATCCGGAGGGCCTGGCGGGCGGTGAGCGCGGTGGGCCCGTACCTCGCCCGCTGGAACAGCAGCGCCTGCCGCATCTCGCCGGAGAGCGAGGTCAGCTCGGCCGAGGCGCTGCCGTCCACGCCGAGCCCGACGGTCGCGCCCCGGCGGAGCATCTCGGAGACACGGGCGATGCCGGCGCCGAGGCGGCCGTTGGAGCTGGGGCAGTGCGCGGAGCCGGTGCCGGTCTGGGCGAAGACGTCGATGTCGGCGTCGCTCAGGTGGACCGCGTGGGCGAACCACACGTCCGGGCCGAGCCAGCCGAGTTTCTCCATGTAGTCGACCGGCCGCAGGCCGAACTGCGCCAGGCAGTGCTCCTCCTCGTCGACGGTCTCGGCGAGGTGGGTGTGCAGGCGCACGCCCTTGGACCTGGCCAGGGCCGCCGCCTCGGTCATCAGGTCGGCGCTGACGGAGAACGGCGAGCACGGGGCGACGGCGACGCGCAGCTTCGAGGAGAAGGACGGGTCGTGGTAGGCGTCGACGGCCTGGGCCGTCGCCTCCAGGATCTCGTCGAGCCGCTCCACCACGACGTCCGGCGGCAGGCCGCCCTGGGAGGCGCCCCGGTCCATCGAGCCGCGGGCGGGGTGGAAGCGGATGCCGACCTCGCGGGCCGCCTCGATCTCCGCGGCGAACAGGTCGCCGCGCCCGGAGGGGAAGATGTAGTGGTGGTCGCTGGAGGTGGTGCAGCCCGACAGGGCCAGGTAGCCCAGGCCCGCGCCCGCCGCGCCCCTGACGACCTCGGCGTCCATGGCCGCCCAGACCTCGTACAGCGCCACCAGCCACTCGAAGAGGGTGGCGTCCTGGGCCAGCCCCTGGGAGGCCCACTGGTAGAGGTGGTGGTGGGTGTTGACCAGGCCGGGGGTGGCCAGGCAGCCGGTGCCGTCGACCCGGACGGCACCGGGCACGTCCGGGGCCGGGCCCTGGCCGACCGCGGCGATCCTGTCGCCCTCGACGTGGATGTGCCCGGAGGGTATCTCGGGCCCCGAGACCGGGGCGATGTAGACGTTCTCGATCAGGATGGCGCTCATCCGTTCTCCTCTCCGGGGATGCCGCGGCCGGTCCGGGAAGTGCCGCGACCGGCCACGGAGGCGACACGGCCGGTCCGGGAAGCGTCACGACCGGCGGCCGGGGCGGCGCGGGCGGCTCTCTCGCTCACGGGGCCGCGGCCTTGCGCGCCGCGGCGAGCCGCACGGCGTCGAGGATCTTCTCGTAGCCGGTGCATCGGCACAGGTTGCCCGCCAGCGCCTCACGGATCTCCGCGTCGGAGGGCTGCGGAACCCGTTCGACCAGGTCGTGGGCCTGGACGACGAGGCCGGGCGTGCAGAAGCCGCACTGGACGGCCCCGCACTCCACGAACGCCTCCTGGACCGGGTGGAGCCGGTCCCCGTCCGCCAGGCCCTCGACGGTGCGGACCTGCCGGCCCTCGACCTGCCCCGCCGCGACCAGGCAGGCGCACACGGGGACGCCGTCGAGGTAGACCGTGCAGGAGCCGCACTCGCCCTGCTCGCACGCGTTCTTGGAACCCGGCAGGCCCACCCGCTCGCGCAGGACGTACAGCAGGCTCTCGCCCTCCCAGACGTCGTCGGCGGTCTCCTGCCGGCCGTTGACGGTGAAGGTGACGCGCATCAGCTGGCCCTCCTTTCGAAGCGCCCGGAGCGCAGGTCGTTCCACGCCCAGGTGAGGGTGCGCCGCGCCATCACGGCGATGGCGTGGCGCCGGTAGTCGGCGGTGCCGCGGACGTCGTCGATCGGCGAGGCGGCCCCGGCGGCCAGTTCGCCGAAGCGCGCGAGGACCGCGGGGTCGAGCCGCGCGTCCCAGTCGAGTTCGGCGGCGAGGAACTCCTCGGCCGCGACGGCGCGGCGGGGCGTCGGCGCGGCCGAGCCGATGCCGGTGCCCACCCGGCGCTCGCCGGGGTGGAGCGCGACGGCGAACGAGCAGACGGCGATCACCATGGCGTTGCGGGTGCCGACCTTGGAGAAGTACTGCGGGCCGCTCGCCGGGCTCATCCAGAACGCCCGGATCAGCTCGTCGGGCTCCAGCGCGCTGCGCTTGACCCCGAGGTAGAACTCTGCGGCGGGGATCATCCGCACCCCCCGGGCCGCGGACTCGACCTCGACGACCGCGTCCCCGGCGAGCAGCGGCGGGTGACTGTCTCCGGCGGGCGAGGCCGCGCCGAGGTTGCCGCCCACCGTGCCCCGGTTGCGGATCTGCGGCGAGCCGACCGTGCGTGCGGCCTGGGCGAGACCGGGCAGCCGGTCGCCGAGTTCGGCGATCAACCGGGCGTACGTCACGCCCGCGCCGACCCGGAGCCTGCCGTCCGGCTCGGCGGTCCACGCGGCGAGCTCGGCGACCCGGTTGAGGTCGAGCAGCGCGGCGGGGCGGCGGGTGTCGAAGTTGAGTTCGACCATCACGTCGGTGCCGCCCTGGACGGGCAGCGCCTCCGGCCGGTCGGCCTTGGCCGCCAGGGCCTCCGCCCAGATGCCGGGCCGTAGGAAATCCATCGTCACTCCCAGGCGAAGCGGGCGGCGGGGGCGTCGTCGCGGAGCACGGTGCCCTCGATCAGCCCGTAGGGACGGTCGGCGGCGTAGAACACCTCGTTCGGGTTGTCCAGCCCGAACGGTGTCAGGTCCACCGGGAAGTGGTGCTTGTTCGGCATCGCCAGGCGCACCTCGCAGACCTCCTCGCGGGTGTTCAGCACCCGCTCGCCCATCGCGTAGAGCGTCTGCTGCAGCGACAGGCTGTGGGTCTCGGCGAACGCGCCGAGCAGGCAGCGCCGCACCTCCCCGTACGACTCCCGGTACGGGGACGCCGCGGAGAGGTGCCGCCAGCGGGCGGTGACGGCGGTGGCCAGGACGCGGTCCTTGGTGGGCCGGAGGGTGGTGTACTCGTCCTGGATGAAGCCGGAGAACTCCGAGCCGGTGGAGTTGAGCACCACCAGGTCCGTCAGCCCGGAGACCACGGTGGTGGTGCCGTCGCGGTCGTGGTGGACGGCGCAGGTGCGCACCTCCCGGCCGGAGCGCACGAACGAGTGCTGCCGCTCCTCGGCCCCGGGGGCAGGGTCGGCGCCCGCCGGGATCCGATCCCAGAAGTACTCCTCGATCTCCACGCGGGCGTGGTGGATCGTGGGCTGCGACTCCACGAAGTGGCGGGCCAGCAGGATCGCGAAGTCCTCGATCTCCGCCACCCCGTGTTTCCTGGCGAAGGCGTAGACGGTGTTCTTCTGCGTGTCCGTCGGCAGGACGGCGGCGTTGTCGCCGGTCAGGTGGACGTCGTCCATCTGACCGGACAGCGCGGTGCTGACGGTCACGTCCTTGATGTGGTGGACGCCGCCGTCCCTGACGACGCGGACCAGGCGGGTCTCCGCCTTGCCGTAACGGTTGGGGCCGAGAACGACGGGCATGTTAGCTCCCTCGGTACGTCGAGTAGGCGAACGGGCTCAGGAGCAGCGGGACGTGGTGGTGCTCTCCCGGATCCCGCACCGTGAAGTCGATCGAGACGCGCGGGTAGAAGGCGTCCACCTCCCGGGCGGCGAAGTAGGCCCCCGTGTCGAAGACCAGCCGGTGGACACCCGGGCCGCAGCTCCAGCCCTTGATCCGGCCGTCGGCGTCGGTGACGCCCTCGGCGAGCACCCGGCCGTCCTTCTCCAGCCGTACGGCGACGCCCGCCGCGGGCCTGCCCAGGGCGGCGTCGAGCACGTGGGTGGACAGGCTGCTGCGCTCGTCGGCTCGCTCGCCCCGCTCGCTCACGCCTCCTCCCCCGCCGGACGCGCTCGCCGGGCCGCCGAGCCCACCGGTTCCCCCGCCCCGTCCGGCCGCTCGGCGCCTCCCAGCAGCTTGGCCAGCCGCAAGCGGGTGATCCTGGCGAGCTCGGCCCTGACGACGCCGCGCTCGGTCTCCTCGTCGTTGCCGAGCCGCTCCCGGAGGCGGGCCAGCATCTCCTCGGCCGACAGGCCGGTGGCGCAGACCAGGTAGACGTGGCCGAAGCGCTCCTCGTAGGCCCGGTTGCCCTCGGCCAGCCGGTCGAGGACGTCCTGACCGGCCGCGCCGACCCCGGCCTGCTCCTGGCTTGACCAGGCGGCTTCCCGCGCGGAGAGTCCCGGCGGACCCTCCACGCCGTCCGCACCGTCCGCACCGGACGCACCGGACGCACCGGACGCACCGGACGAGTCCACCGGGTTCGGCGAGTCCGACGGACCGGCCGCGCCGGGGACGGCGGAGGGCGGGGACGGGCGGGGACGCTCACCGATCCGGGGGTGGGCGGCCAGCGCCTCGCTCACGTCGGGCCACCCCAGACCACGTACGACGGCCTCCGCCGTCTCGGCCAGCCGGCCGGGATCGGGGAAGGGGCGCAGCGCGGCCACCTCGCGGGCGAAGGTCCGGGACGCGCAGCAGGTCAGCAGCTCGGCTTCGGCCGCACCGGCACCCAGCGCGTTGAAGGCGGCCAGCCCTTCCTCCGGCGCCACGGAGTTCACGTTCGGCATGGGAGCAGTACACACAGCGCCGCCGTACGCGGTCCAGCAACAGGAACTCCGAACTGGGCCAAGGGTTTGCCATGGTTTTTCGTAACATGCTCCAAACCCGCAGGTATTCATGGCTCGGTTACCCTCACGGCATGCGGCTGAGGGCACTGCTGGAGATGACGGAGCTGGGCCTGACACTGCTCACCGGTGGCGAGAAGGCGGATCGGACGGTCCGCTGGGTCGTCACCACCGATCTGCTCGATCCCGGCCGCTACCTCAGCGGCGGCGAGCTGGTGCTCACCGGGCTGGTCTGGCGGCAGGACTCGGGCGACAGCGAGCGGTTCGTCGGCTGCCTGGCCGCGGCGGGAGTGTCGGCGCTGGGCGCGGGGGACCCGGAGCAGGGCGGGCTCCCGTCCGACCTCGTCGAGGCCTGCGAGCGGCACGGCATCCCGCTGTTCCACGTACCGGCCGCGGTGTCCTTCGCCGAGCTCACCGAGCTGGTCGTGCGCCGGCTCTCGACCGCCAGGGCCTCCGACATGGCGGCCGTCCTCGACCGGCACCGGCGGCTCGTCGCCGGGGCCACCGCGGGCGCCGGCCTCGACCCGGTGCTCCACCTGATAGGCCACGACCTGGGCATGCCCTGCTGGGTGCTGACCCCGGCCGGGCGGGTGGTCGCCGGTTCGCACCCGCTGCCCGCGGAGACCGCCCCGCTGCTGGCCCGCGGCTTCCTGACCGCCAAGCGGATGCCGTGCGCCCCGCCGGGCGCGGAACGCTACTCCGTGCTGCCGGTGGACGAGCAGACGACCTCGCGGGTCGCCGACTGGTTCCTCGCCTTCGAGGGCGCGTGGGACGACTGGTCTCGGGAGCGGCGGGCGCTGGCCGCCGAGCTGGCCGCCGTGGTCGCGCTGGAGCGCGCCCGCATGGACGACCGGCTGAGCCCGGAGGGACGCGTCTCCCAGGAACTGGTCCGGCTCGTGCTCTCCGACGGCAGACCCGGCGACATCCTGCCCCGGCTCCAGGTCACCGGCCTGCTGTCCGAACGCGGTTACGTGGCGGTCGCCGCGACCTCGCACGGAGGGCTGCGCCCCGGCGAGCTGCGCGTGGTGGTCAAGGAGCTCCTGAACGGGTCGTGCGCCTCGCCCGCGGTCGGCGTGGCCGGAGAGGAGGTCATCGCGCTCATCCCGGCCCCGGAGACCGACATCACCGGTGAGGTCCGCGAAGCCGCCCGGGCGCTGGCCCCCGGGCTGGGCCGCGGCAGGCTCACCGTCGGGGTCAGCGGCGTCGCCCCGGTGGAGGGGCTGCGCGGCGCGGTCGAGGAGGCCCGCCACGCCCGTCGGATGGCCGAGGGACGCTCCGGGCCCGACGCCGTCGTGGGCCACGACGAGCTGGCCACCCACCTGCTGCTGCTCGCCTCGGTCCCCGACGACGTGCGGCAGGTGTTCCGGGCCCGGCTGCTGGACCCGCTGCGCGGCTACGACCGCGAGCACCGGGCCGACCTGGTCGGGACCCTGGAGGCGTTCCTGCGGGTGTCCGGGTCGTGGACCCGGTGCGCCGAGATCCTCCACGTCCACGTCAACACGCTGCGCTACCGGATCCAGCGGATCGAGGACCTGACCGGCCGGGACCTGTCCCGCCTGGAGGACCGCGTGGACTTCTTCCTGGCGCTGCGGCTCGGCTAGGCCCCGGCGCCGGGGCCTGCGGAAAGGGCCTGCCGGGGCCCGCGGAAAGGGCTCCCGGGCCGCCGCGCGCGGCGTCGGGAAACGGTCGTGCGCAGCGCCTACACTGGCGTCACCATGACTTCTCTCTCCCCCATCGGCGGACACGTCTCCGTCACCGGTGGCCTGGCCAAGGGCGGGCTGCAGTACGCCTCGGACATCGGTGCCGAGATGATCCAGGTCTTCGTCACCAACCCCCGCGGCTGGGCACTCGCCGCGGGCAACCCCGCGCAGGACACCAAGCTGCTCGAATCGGGCGTGCTGTCCTTCGTGCACGCGCCGTACCTGGTCAACATGGGCTCGCCCAGCGCCGACACGCTGGAGAAGTCGGTGGCCACCGTGCGGCACAACCTGCTGCGCGGCCACGCGATCGGCGCCAGGGGAGTGGTGGTCCACACCGGGTCGGCGGTCAGCCAGTCCCGCGACGACGCCCTGCGCCAGCTCCACGAGCACCTCCTGCCGCTGCTGGAGGAGATCCCCGACGACGGCCCCGACCTGCTGCTGGAGCCGATGGCGGGCCAGGGCGGCATGCTCTGCGCGACCGTTCAGGACCTGGAGCCCTACCTGGAGGCTCTGGAGTGGCACCCCAAGGCGGGTGTCTGCCTCGACACCTGCCACGCCTTCGCCGCCGGGCACGACCTGTCGACCCCCGAGGGGATCGTGGAGACCCTCGACGCCCTGCACGCGATCGCGCCGGGGCGCCTGAAGCTGATCCACGCCAACGACTCCAAGGACGTGTGCGACTCCAGGAAGGACCGGCACGAGAACATCGGCGCGGGTCACATCGGCGCGCAGTCCTTCGCCGACCTGATGCGCCATCCGGTGGTCGCGGGAATCCCGCTCTGCATCGAGACGCCGGGCGGCGCCGAAAAACACCGTGAGGACATCGAGCTGCTCAAGAAGCTCCGTGACGCCTGACCCCTCGGTTCGGTGACACCCGGCGCGTCTCCGAGGCGCGCCCCGGCCGCGCGGCCCGGATGGCGGACGGGACGCCCGCCCTCGTGATCCGACCGCCCCCGTGTGGCCGGATCACGGTCTGGCCTCGCGGGCTGACGCGGGCGTCCCGTCACATCGGAGATCGCCGGGCCCTACCCCCCGGTCAGGGCCCGACGGTGGGGCGGCCACGTGTCGACGGCCACCCGGTCCCCGCGCACCAGGTCATATGCGAGCCTTCCGGCTCTGTCCCCCCCGATGCGGTGGGTCTCGCTCTCCGATGAAGGAACACTAAAGGCGCGCCCGGACGCATGAGCGCCGCTTTCGGAGCAGCGCGATTAACGGTCCGTAGTTGTCGATGTGCGGAGAGTGCTCGCGCGACGAGCGGCGTCCACCGGACGACGAACGGTCCCGCGGGGGGCTCGAAGCCCGCGAATGTCTTCCACCCGAGATCGGAAAGCGGGGTTACGCCGGTTCGGGGGTCAGGCCGGCCCGGGTGTCGAAGCCTTCCGGGCAGCCGAGGCGGCACCGCGCCCGCTTCCCGGTCGCACGGGCACGCAAGAAGATCACCGAGGCTCAGCGGTGTCCGAGCTCGAACCGGCGGGTTCCGGTGCCGTCCCCGCGCCCGGCGACGACAAACCGACATACACCGGTTTCCGGGAGAACAACCGGCCCCCGATCAGCAGGCTCGGCGAAGGAGCCGAGCGTACCGACCCCACCGGAAACCGCCGCCCGGCCCCGACCCCGGTCGCGGTGCCCGTCCGGCCGGGCCCGAGAGCGAGCCGCGCCGGGCCTACCTGGAGGCGCCCGAGGGCACGGGGCGGCCCTTGGCCGGGCCCGGAACGGCCGTACGGTCGCGGAACTGGCGGACGAGCTGCTCGCGGACCTGCCGGGTGTGGCGCCGGCTGACCGGGAGGGTCTCGGTGCCGACCTGGAGCGTCACCCGGCCGCCGTCGAAACGGAGTTCGCTGACGTGCCGCACCGAGACCAGGGTGCTGCGGTGCACCCGGATGAAGCCGGAGCCGGCCCAGCGCTTCTCCAGCGCGGCCAGGGGCATCCGCACCAGATAGCTGCCCTCGACGGTGTGCAGGCGGACGTAGTCGCCCTTCGCCTCGGCGAACCAGACGGCCTGCTGGGGCACGAACCTGGTGCGGCCGGCCAGCTCGACCGGGATGACGTCCTCCGGAGCGGGATCGGCGGCGGCGGGGATCGCGGCCTCCAGGCGGCGCACCGCCTCGGCCAGCCGACCGGCCCTGACCGGCTTGAGGAGGTAGTCGACCGCCTCCAGTTCGAAGGCCTGCACCGCGCAGTCCTCGTGGGCGGTGACGAACACCAGCCGGGGCGGGTGGGGAAAGCCCGCGACGAGCCTGGCCAGGTCGAGACCGTCCAGGCCGGGCATGCGGATGTCGAGGAACACCCCGTCGAGCCGCTCGCCCCTGCCGATCATCTGGACCATGTCCTGGAGCGCGGTGACGCCGCCGACGGCGGTGGCGACGTGCTCGATGCGGGGGTCCTGGCGGAGGAGATAGGCGATCTCCTCCAGCGCGGGGACCTCGTCGTCAACGGCCAGGACTCGCAACATGACCCCACGCTGCCTCGCGAACCACACCCGCCGCAAGCGTCATGGCAACTTCAGGTAATAGTTTGACTACAAATAGCTATTACCAGGGGGGAGCCTTGGGCACCCGGAGCCGCACCGTGGTGCCCTCGTCCGGCGCCGTCTCCACGACGAGGCCGTAGTCCTCCCCGTAGATCTGGCGCAGCCGCACGTCCACGTTGGCCAGGCCGAACCCGCCCTCGTCGCGTCCCTGGCGAGGATCGCCGTCGAGCAGTCCCCTGGCCCGTTCGGGTGGCATGCCGAGCCCGTCGTCCTCCACACTGATGTGGGCCTCGGGCCCGGCGTCCCGGACGACCACGCGAACCTCGCCGCGGCGGCCGGCACCGGCCACGCCGTGCTTGACGGCGTTCTCGACCAGCGGCTGCAGGCACAGGAACGGCACGGGGACGGAGAGCACCTCCGGCGCGGCCCGGACGGTGAAGCGCAGCCGCTCACCGAACCTGGCGCGTTCCAGCAGCAGGTAGCGGTCGACGCAGTGGAGCTCCTCGGCGAGGGTGGTGAAGTCCCTGGCCCGGCGCAGCGCGTACCGGTTGAGGTCGGCGAAGTCCACCAGCAGTTCCCTGGCCCGCTCGGGATCGGTGCGGACGAGCGAGGCGATGGTGGTCAGCGCGTTGTAGACGAAGTGCGGGGACATCTGGGCCCGCAGCGCCCGCATCTCCGCCTCCATGGCGCGCCTCCGGGAGGAGTCGAGCTCGGCCAGCTCCAGCTGGCTGGAGACCCAGCGGGCGACCTCGGTGACGGTCCGCACCAGCGCCGCGCTGACCACGGCGTCGTACGCGGCGAGCGCGCCGACCACCCGCCCGTCGACGGTGAGCGGCACGACGACCCCGCCCCGGATCGCGCAGCCCGGCCGGTCGCAGGGGAACGCGTCGCCGGCGACCACGTGGGGGCGCGCCGTGGCGAGAGCGGTCCGGGCGTGCTCGGGCGCGTCGTCGCGGTGG
The DNA here is from genome assembly GCF_039534445.1 of Streptosporangium fragile. Lineage (NCBI taxonomy): Bacteria > Bacillati > Actinomycetota > Actinomycetes > Streptosporangiales > Streptosporangiaceae > Streptosporangium > Streptosporangium fragile. The sequence goes on from NZ_BAAAVI010000046.1 coordinate 13,915, forward strand.
CAGCCGGCGGCGCCGTCCCAGGCCAGCACCTCGTCGGCGTCGGCCAGGGCGAGGGCGCTGGTGCCCAGCAGCGTGCGCAGGTGACGGACCGCCTTGCGGGCGGAGTCGCGGGTGAGCCCGGCCCGGAGCGAGGGAGCCGCCATCGCCGCGATGTGCAGGGTGACGAAGGTGGCCTCGTCCGGTGGGCCGCCCGAATCCCGGTGGCGGCCCTGCCGCCGCCGGGGCAGAACGAAGCCGATGAGGGTGCTGAATGCGCAGAGCAGCGCCCATCCGCTGGTCGACATGCGGGAAACCGTAGTCAACCGTCCGGCGAGATCAGGGGAGAACGCCGATCACGGCGGGCCGTCGCCCGGTTCCTCCTGGTAGGAGTAGCGCTGCTCGCGCCAGGGGTCGGCGATGTTGTGGTAGCCGCGCTCCTCCCAGAAGCCGCGCCGGTCCTCCAGCATGTACTCCACGGCACGCACCCACTTGACGCTCTTCCAGGCGTACAGGTGCGGGACGATCATCCGGACGGGGAAGCCCCGTTCCGGAGAGATGGGCTTCTCATCCAGTTCCAGGGCGAAGAGCGTGTGCGGGCGGGCGAAGTCGCTCATGCGCATGTTGGCGCTGTATCCGTACTCGCCCCAGATCATCACGTGCTGCACGCCCGGGGCGGGCGGGGCGAGCTCCATCAGCGTCGCCGTGGACACCCCGCCCCACTCGTTGCCCATGATCGAGAACTTGGTGACGCAGTGGAAGTCGGCCACGACCGTGGTGCGCGGCAGCGCGGAGAACTCGGGCCAGGTGAAACGGTGCTGCCCGCCCGAGGCGGTCGCCCCCATGACGTGCAGCTCCCAGGTGGCCGGGCGGAACGTGGGCACCCGGCCGTAGTGGATGACCGGACGTCCACGAGGGACGTACTGGCCCGGAGGCAGGCGGTTCTCCTCCCCCGCAGGTTCGGGCTGCTCCACCATCACTCCCCTCGCCGGCTGGCCGATGGCACGGGGCAATCCTGCCATCGCGCATCTGCCGCCGTGGCAGCGGCCACCGGATAACGCCCCGGACAGCGCCTTCGCCGCCCCACCGTACGCCGCCCGGCCGTACCGGGGTCCACCCCCACCGCCCGGCCGTACCGGGTCCACCCCGCGCCACCCCCCGCCACCCGGCCGCACCGGAACCCACCCCCACCGCCGGGCCGTACCGGGTCCGCCCCCACCGCCCGGCCGCGCCGGGACCCCGCGCCGTACCGGGATCCCGCGCCGCCGGGGCGGACGCGCCCCGGCGGTGCGCTACTATTTGCGCCATGCGTACTGCGTTCTGGTTTTGGTATGGCGACGGACCCTCGGGTGGGACCGTTCGCCACCAGATGCTGCGCTGACAGCCTGGCGAACGCAAAGGCCCCGGGTCCGGTTTTCGGACCCGGGGCCTTCTGCATTTGCGGGCACTTTCCATCCGGACCGTCGAAGTCATCGAAAGAAGGAGAGACATGGTCATCGTCATGAGTCCCCACGCCACGCGGGCGGACGTCGAAGCGATCGTGGAGACCATCGGCGCGGCAGGTGGTGACGCGTTCGTCAGCCGGGGCGTGAGCCGCACGATCATCGGCGTGATCGGCGACGTCGAGCAGTTCGCGACGCTCGACCTGCGCGGGATGACAGGCGTGGCCGACGTGATGCGGGTGAGCGCCCCGTACAAGCTGGTGAGCCGTGACAACCACCCGGAGCGGTCGACCGTGCGGGTCGGCGGCGTGCCGATCGGACCGGAGACGGTCACGCTGATCGCCGGTCCGTGCGCGGTGGAGACGCCGCAGCAGACCCTTCAGGCCGCCCTGATGGCCAAGGCCGCCGGGGCCACCCTGCTGCGCGGCGGCGCCTACAAGCCCCGCACCTCCCCGTACGCCTTCCAGGGCCTGGGCGAGGCGGGCCTGCGCATCCTGGCCGACGTGCGTGAGGAGACGGGACTCCCGGTCGTCACCGAGGTCGTCGACGCCCACGACGTGGACCTGGTCGCCTCCTACGCCGACATGCTGCAGATCGGCACCCGCAACGCGCAGAACTTCGCGCTGCTGCAGGCCGTCGGCGGCGTCGGCAAGCCGGTCATGCTCAAGCGCGGCATGAACGCCACCATCGAGGAGTGGCTGATGGCCGCCGAGTACATCGCCCAGCGCGGCAACCTCGACATCGTGCTGTGCGAGCGCGGCATCCGCACCTTCGAGACCGCCACCCGCAACACGCTGGACGTCTCCGCGGTCCCGGTCGCCCAGCGGCTCTCGCACCTGCCGGTGATCATCGACCCGTCGCACTCGGGTGGCAAGCGCGACCTGGTGCTCCCGCTGACCCGCGCGGCCATCGCCGTCGGCGCCGACGGTGTGATCATCGACGTCCACCCGCACCCCGAGCAGGCTCTCTGTGACGGCCCCCAGGCACTGGTCGACGGCGACCTGGAGGAGCTGGCCCGGGTGATGGCCCAGTTCCCGCCGCTGCTGGGCAAGACCGCGGCCGGCGACGTCCTGGCCCCCGCCTGAGCTCTCCGCCCCCGCGGGGCGGGGCCGCCCGCACCGCTCCGGGGACGTCCTCTCGGTGCTCGTCACCGGGCGCCGGTGAGGGCTCCCCGCCATGACCGGCCGGCGGGCGAGGAGGCCCGACGGTTCCCCGCCGCGGCGGGCGCGGGTGATCCGGACCCCGCGCCCGTGGCGCTCCCGGACGATCGGTCGTCCGGCCGCGGCCGGTCGCCAGCGGTCAGGCGTCGAACCGGTACTCCTGCAGGGAGCCGGCCAGCTGCACGGCGAGTTCCTCGGCGTCCAGGCGGCGCTCGATCTGCTTCAGATCTGCGATCTTGGCGGCGGTCTCGGCGCGGCGCGGGGCCAGGAGGGTGCAGCAGTCCTCGTCGGGGAGCTCGGAGATCTCCAGGGTGCCGATGCGGCGGGCCTCGGCCATGATCTCGGTCTTGTCGAGGCCGATGAGCGGGCGCAGGATCGGCATGTCGACCGCGTCGTCCTGGGCGGTGATGTTCTGCAGCGTCTGCGAGGAGACCTGGCCCAGCGAGTCGCCGGTGACCAGGGCTCCGGCGCGCAGGCGGCGGGCGACCTCCTCGGCCGTCTTGAGCATCAGGCGGCGCTGGGCGATGACCGCGAGGCGGTCCTGGCCCGAGGCCTTGATGGACTGCTGCGCCTTGCCGAAGGGGACCACCCACAGCCGGGACTTGCCCTGGAACCTGTCGAGCGCCCTGACCAGCGCGTACGCCTTGTAGATCGACTCGGAGGTGGTGAAGGGGATGCCGGAGAAGTGCAGGAAGTCGACCCGCAGGCCGCGGCGCATCATCCGGTAGGCCGCCACCGGCGAGTCGATGCCGCCGGACATCAGCACCAGGCCCCGGCCGCTGGAGCCGACCGGCAGCCCGCCCTGGCCCGGCTGCCCGCCGGTGAAGACGAACACCTCGTCGCGGTCGACCTCGATGGAGACCACCAGCTCGGGGTTCTTCAGGTCGACCGGCAGGCCGTAGATGTCGTTGAGCTCCCCGCCGACCGAGCGGTCCAGTTGCGTCGAGGTGAGGGGGAAACGCTTGTCGCGGCGGCGCGAACGGACCGCGAAGGAGACGCCGCGCCGGACGTCGTCACGGTCGGCCAGCAGCTCGATCGCCGCCTTGGTGATGGCCGAGGGGTCCTTGGCCACCCGCCAGGCGCGGTGGATCCAGACGAGCCCGGGAACGTACGAGACCCGCTCGGCCACGGCGTCGGCGACCTCGGCCCCGGTGCCGTCCGGCAGGAGGAGCGCGATGACGCCGTGGCGCTGCCGCAGGTCGACCTTGACGCCGACGTCCTTCAGGGCGGCCTTGATGTTGCCCTGAAGCCTCCGTTCAAAAAGCTCCCGGTTGTTTCCCTTGAGGACGACCTCGCCCAGTTTGAGCAGAACGCATGGCTCGCCCAGGGCGGACATGGTCATGGTGCAACCTCCGGTGGAGCTTCGAGGAGAACGTAGGGGTACGTCAAGTGTCGCGCGCGGCCGCACAAAGACAACGTCTCGACCTTGTCACTTTAGTCGGGCCTATGACTCGTCGAGTCCTTGCTCGATGGCGTAGCGGACCAGCTCGACGCGGTTGTGGAGCTGAAGCTTGTTCAACGTGTTCTGGACATGATTCTGCACGGTGCGGTGGGACAGCGTGAGACGCTCGGCGATCTGCTTGTACGACAGGCCCTTGGCGACCAGGCGTAGCACCTCCGTCTCCCGCTCGGTCAGGCGCGGCGTCGCCTCGGGGGCGGGCTGGGCCGCCAGCCTGCGGTACTCCCCCAGCACGAGCCCGGCCAGGCCGGGGGTGAAGACGGCGTCGCCCGCCCCGGTGCGGCGGACCGCGTCGAGGAACTCCTCCTTGCTCGCCGATTTCAGCAGGTATCCGGACGCGCCCGCCTTGACGGCCTCCAGCACGTCGTCCTGCTCGCCGCTGGCCGACAGCACCAGCACCCGGGGCGGCGGCTGCGCCGCGGCCAGCCTCCGGGCCACCTCCACACCGGACAGATCAGGCAGCTGCAGATCGAGCACGACCACCTCGGGCCGGACCGCGGGGGCCACCCGGACCGCCTGCCGCCCCTCCCCGAGCGTCGCCACGACCTCGTACCCCGCCTCGGCCAGGTCCCTGGCCACCGCGTCCCGCCACATCGGGTGGTCGTCCACCACCATCACACGCACGCGCCAACTTTAGGCGTTTTACTAAGGAACGTCCGCGTTTCTCGCGGCGGGGACGGACATCTCGACCTCGGTGCCCCGGCCGGGAGCGGAGACCACCGTGACCGTACCGCCCAGGTCGGCGATGCGGCCCCGGATCGACTGGGCGACGCCGAGGCGCCCGTCGGCGGCGGCCTGCTCCAGGCGGCCCGGCGGGATGCCCGGCCCCTCGTCCCTGACGGTCACGGTGACCGTCCCGTCGTCGCTCTCGGCGAAGACCCACGCGGGAGCCTGCGCCCCGCAGTGCCGGGTGACGTTGTCCAGTGCGGCGCCGACCGCGGCGGCCATCTCCCACGCGACGGCGACCGGCAGGGTCAGCGGGGTCGCCGGGACCGAGACGGTGACCGTGGTCGAGCCGTACCTCTGGAGCAGGGCGCGCAGGTCGGCGGTGCCCGCGGCGGGCGTCACGGGACGGAGCCTGATCAGCTCGCGCAGCGCCGCCTCCTGCTCGCCCGCGAGCCTGCCCAGCTCGGCCGCCTCCCCGCCGATCTCCTGCCCGCGCCGCTGGACCAGGGCGAGCACCTGGAGCACCGAGTCGTGGATGCCCCGGGCGAGCCGCTCCCGCTCCCGGCCGGCGGCCTCCATCTCGATCGCCTGCTGCATGCGCTCCTCGGCCTTCTTCGCCAGCCGGGCGGTGTGCCCGACCAGCACTCCGGCGAGGAAGAGCAGGACGGTCCCGTTGATCGGGAGCGTCTCCACGTCCATCTCGCCGAGGCCGCGCAGCCACAGGTCGGCCAGCGAGACGATCAGAGCGGCCAGGGCGCCCAGCCGCCGCCCGCCGTGGACGCCCCACGCGAGCACCGCGCCGCCCATCCAGGTTCCGGTGACGGGGAGGCTGCCCTCCTGGTAGGGGCCCTGGACGAACGGCGTGGCGAGCAGGCAGCCCACGGTCACGAGCATGTCGGCGGCGAGCAGCGGGCGCCCGCGGAGCTCCTCGACGGAGTAGGCGAAGACCGTCACCACGGTCCACAGCGCCATGACGCCGATCACCAGCCAGCCGGCCACCGGGTGGGCGTACCCTCCGGCGCGGATGAGCAGGGCCACCGCGTAGACGACGGAGGCGACACGGAAGACCGCGATCGCCCGCCAGAACGGGCCCTCGATTCCCGTCACCGGACGACCTTACCGTCCGGTGAAGCCCGCGGGCCGCGCACCGGGAAGCACCGGAACCATCGGGAACCACCGGGAACACGGTGAGGACGCGACGGGGCCGTGACCCCGCCGCGTCCTCGCCGTCAGCCGAAGAAGACCTCGGCCTCCTCGTAGCGTCCGGCCGGCACGGTCTTGATTTCCTCGGTCGCCTCGTCGAGGCCGACCCGGACGATCTCGGTGCCCCGCAGGGAGACCATCGTGCCGAAGTCGCCGGAGTGGACGGCGTCGATGGCCTGCAGGCCGAAGCGGGTGGCCAGCACCCGGTCGAAGGCCGTGGGTGTGCCGCCGCGCTGGATGTGGCCCAGTACGGTAGTGCGGGCCTCCTTGCCGGTGCGCTTCTCGATCTCCTTGGCGAGCGTCTCGCCGATGCCGCCCAGCCGGACGTGCCCGAAGGCGTCCAGCTCGCCCGTCTGCAGCGCCATCTGCCCCTCGATCGGGTGCGCGCCCTCGGCCACCACGATGATGGGCGCGTACCTGGTCTTGAAGCGGGACTCCACATAGGCGCAGACGCGGTCGATGTCGAAGGGCTTCTCCGGGATGAGGATGACGTTGGCGCCGCCGGCCATGCCCGCGTGCAGCGCGATCCAGCCCGCGTGACGGCCCATGACCTCGCAGATCAGCGCGCGGTGGTGCGACTCGGCGGTGGTGTGCAGCCGGTCGATCGCCTCGACGGCGATGTTGACGGCCGTGTCGAAGCCGAAGGTGTAGTCGGTCGCGTTGAGGTCGTTGTCGATCGTCTTGGGCACGCCGACGACGTGCACGCCCCTGTCGAAGAGCTGCTTGGCCACCCCGAGAGTGTCTTCGCCGCCGATCGCGATCAGCGCGTCGATCCCGCCCGACGCCAGATTGTCCTTGATCTTCTCGACGCCACCGTCGATCTTCATGGGGTTGGTCCGCGACGAGCCCAGGATCGTCCCGCCCCGGGGCAGGATGCCGCGCACGGCCTCGACGTCGAGGGGCATGGTGTCGCCCTCCAGGGGCCCGCGCCAGCCGTCGCGGAATCCGACGAATTCATGTCCGTAGACGGTCACGCCCTTGCGCACGACGGCGCGGATCACAGCGTTCAAGCCGGGGCAGTCTCCGCCCCCTGTCAGCACTCCGATACGCATGGCATCCTCCGGTGGTGGTTCCGAGGCAAGATGGCCAGACTAAGTGGGGTAGTGCGGCCGGCGACGGATTTCCACCGCCGACGCAACGCATTCTGCCTCCCGATCGGGCCAATGGTCTAGACCAAGCAAAAGGAGTCCTCACATCTCATTTTCGGCGGTTGACGGGAAATTTTCACGGGTAAAAACAAAGGTCGCGGCGGGGGTTAAGGCCGCCGCGGGCGAGCCGGAGGCTCGGCCCGCGGGACCGGGCGCGATACGCCGGAACGGACGCGCGGCGCTCACGACGGGCGCGGTACGCCGGAACGGACGCGGTGCGTCACGACGGGCGCGGCGGGTCAGGCCGGGGCGGTCCGGGACCGCTCCCGGAGGGGCAGCACGCAGGAGGGCGTGCCGACGGTGAAGCGCTCACCCTCGGCGTGGGGGATCCCGTCCTTCAACCGCAGGACGGCGACCTCTCCCGAACGCTGGTTGGCCACGTACATGCGGCCGCCCGCGATGGCGAAGTGGCGCGGCCAGGCGCCGCCGCAGGGGACCTCCGCGATCCGTTCCAGGCCGGGCAGGGAGAAGACCGAGATGGTGTCGGGGCCCCGGTTGGCGACGTAGCCGAACCCGTCCCGCACCTCCAGGTGGGAGGGGTGGTTCTCACCCGCCGCGTCGCTGGCGGGGACGGCCAGCAGCTCGCGCCAGCCGGCGTCGTAGGCGCGGACCGTGCCGTCCAGTTCACCGGCCACGTACCAGCGGTCGCCCGCGTGGGCCATGTGCCGGGGGCCCATGCCGGGGGCGAGCCGGACCGGGCCGTCGGGGTGCGGGACCACCCGGTCCCCGACCAGGTAGCGGCGGACCTCGTCGGCGCCCAGGTCGGTCACGTACAGCACGCCGTCGGGCCCGAAGACCGCCTGGTGGGCGTGGGCGCCCTCGCGGTAGGGGAAGATCCACACGTCGGTGAGGAGACCGGCGGCGTCGATGCCGTGGACGCTGACCGTGCCGTCGCCGTAGTTGGCGACCGCCAGCCACGTGCCGGTGGGGTCGACGGCCAGGTGGCAGGGGGACGAGCCCTCGCTGGAGCGCCGCGCGAGCGGGCTGAGCGCGCCGCCGGCGGTGCGGGCGAAGACACTGACCGTGCCCTGCCCGCTCTCCCCCACCGCGTACAGGACCGGGAGGCGGGGGTGGGCGGCGAGGAACGACGCCCCGGAGGCCGGTGTCTCGCCGAGCCGCGCCAGGCTTCCCAGCTCGACCTGGGTGATCCCCGGCCCGGACCCGTCGGTGTCCGGGGTGTATCCGCCGATGTAAGCAAGCTCAGCCATCATGCTCCCGCCGCCGTCACGGGCGGCGTACGCCGCCCTCTGCCTTCTCATCCGTTCTGGGCCAGTCTGCGAAATTAGCGCAGCCCGACGGCGGCCCCCACCTCCCACCCCGGGACACCCGCCGATTTTCATTGACTACGTCAACGAAATAGTTGACTCTGTCAGACATGGAGAAACATGTGGCGCAGGTCCGCGCGTTCAACCGCTTCTACACCGGGGTCATCGGGGTGCTCCACCAGGGTGTGCTGGACACCCCCTACTCGCTCACCGAGGTGAGAGTGTTGTTCGAACTGGACCGTAACGGCCGCATGGAGGCCGGGGAGCTGCGGCGGCTGCTCGGGCTCGACGCCGGGTACCTCAGCCGGATCCTCGGCAGGTTCGAGATCGACGGGCTGGTCATGCGGGAGCGGTCCGCCTCGGACGCCCGGCGGCAGGTGATCGAGCTGACCGAGGCGGGGCGGGCCGCGTTCGCGATCCTGGACGAGCGGGCGGCGACGGAGATCCGGGAGCTGCTCGACGGGGTGAACGAGGAGGACCGCGAGCGGCTGGTCATGAGCATGCGGACGATCCAGGAGCTCCTCGGCCGGGAGCCGGTGGCCCACCGCCCGTACGTCCTGCGCCCGCCGCGGCCGGGCGACCTCGGCTGGGTGGTGCACCGGCACGGCGTGCTCTACAGCCGGGAGCAGGGCTGGGGGATGGATTTCGAGGCGCTGGTCGCCAGGATCGTGGCCGACTACGCGGACGGCCACGACCCCCGGCGCGAGGCGGGCTGGATCGCCGAGGTGGACGGCGAGCGGGTCGGATGCGTCTTCTGCGTCCGCAGGGACGACGAGACGGCGCAGCTCAGGATGCTGCTGGTGGAGCCGGCGGCGCGGGGCATGGGGATCGGCGCGCGGCTGGTGGACGAGTGCGTGCGCTTCGCCAGAGCCGCCGGCTACCGGCGGATGGTGCTGTGGACCAGGGACGTGCTGCTGGGCGCCCGGCGCATCTACCGGGCGGCGGGCTTCGAGCTGGTCGAGAAGGAGGAGGGCGACGGGTTCACCGAGGAGATCTGGGCTCGCGACCTGTGATCCCCGCCGGGCGGGAGCCCTCCGGCGGGGACGGATACCACCGTGGCCTTGAGCGGGATCAGCACGCTGCCCGTCATCACGAAGAGCACCGCGAAGGTGATCGCCCGGGTCGGCCACGCCGGCATGACCACCAACGCGGTGGCCGAGCGGGCCGGGATGTCACCGGGATCGCCGTACCGGTTCTCCCGCGACAAGGAGGAGATCCCGGACGGTCCGGTCGCCCGGCTCACCGAGGGGCGCGCACCGGGCGGCGCCGGCGGCGGCCGCCGAGCTGAAGGCGCTGCTCGCCGGCTACCTGACCCCCGTCCCGTGAAGCGGCGGGCCTCCGGCCCGGAGGCCGTACTCGCGGGCCGGCCACCTCCCACCATAATCCCCACTTTACAGATAGGTATTATCCGATTATTGTCGACGGCACCACCTCCTCACGCGTGAGGCGACGATGCGCTTCCACTGGTTCCTGCCGACCACCGGCGACGGTCACCACGTCAGGCCCGCCACGACCACGGTCGCGGCCGGTCCCGCCGCGGCCCGGCCCGCCACCCTCGACTACCTGACCCAGGTGGCCGGGGCGGCCGAGGCCGCCGGTTTCGAGGCCGCCCTGACCCCCGTCGGCTCCGGCTGCCCCGACCCGCTGGTGGCCTGCAGCGCGATCGCCGCGCGCACCGAACGGCTCCGGCTGCTCGTGGCCTTCCGCCCCGGCTTCACACTGCCCACCCTCCTCGCCCAGCAGGCGCAGACCTTCCAGGAGATCAGCGGGGGGCGGCTGCTGCTCAACGCGGTCACCGGCGGCGACCCGCGGGAGCAGCGCGCCTACGGCGACTTCCTGGACCACGACGCCCGCTACGAGCGGACCGGGGAGTTCATCGCCGTGCTCCGGCGAGCCTGGGCCGGCGAGCCCTTCGACCACCGGGGCGCCCATTACCGCGTGTCGGAGGGCGGCCTCGCCGCGCCGCTCCTCGACACCCCGGACGTCTACTTCGGCGGGGCCTCCCCCGCCGCCGAGCGGGTCGCCGCCGCCCACGCGGACGTGTACCTGATGTGGGGTGAGCCCCCGGCCGCGATCGCCGAGCGGGTCACCCGGATGCGCGCGCTCGCCGCCGAGGCGGGCCGGGAGCTCCGGTTCGGCATCCGGTTGCACGTCATCGCCCGCGACACCGCCGAGGAGGCCTGGGCGCACGCCCGGCGCCTGCTCGACGGGATGGACCCCGGCCGGATCGCCGCCGCCCAGGCGCGTTTCGCCCGGATGGACTCCGTGGGTCAGCGCCGCATGGCCGAGCTCCACGGGGGTTCCGCGGATGCGCTCGAGATATCACCCAATCTCTGGGCGGGAGTCGGGTTGGTCCGCGAAGGTGCCGGTACCGCGCTGGTCGGCAGCTACGCGGAGGTGTCCGAGCGCATCCGCGAGTACTCGGAGCTGGGCCTGTCGGAGTTCATCCTCTCCGGCTGGCCGCACCTGGAGGAGGCGTGGCGGGTGGGCGACTTCGTCCTGCCCAGGCTGGGCGCCCCCGTCCTCGTGGCCTGAGCACCGCGGAGCCGCGCGCCGGGCGCGTCTTCCGGTGGGCCCTCGCGCCGCGGGGGCCGCGGACGCCGCCGGGGTTCCCCGCGACCGCTCTGACGCCGCCCCGGGCATCGGCCGGTGTCGCCCGGTCGGCGGTCCCGCTCAGCGGCGGAAAGGCCCGGTGACCTCGTAGGTGACGCCGTCGGTGCCGGCGGCCTCGCCGCGGGCACCGCGCCGGGAGGAGAAGTAGAGGCGGTCGCCGCGCGGGGAGAAGGCGGGGCCGGTGATCTCCGACCGGGGGTGCCCGGAGATCCGCAGGAACGGGGTGACGACCCGGTCCGGGGTGATCAGGTCGATCTCCATGTCGCCGCCGTCCACGGTGACGTACAGGTCACCCCAGAGGGTGCCGGCGATGTCGTCGGCACCGGCCGGCGGGGCGCCGGCGTCGTAGACGACCCGCAGGCACTCGTTCCCGGCGTCGTAGGCCCACACCCGGTTGTCGCCCTTGGTGGTGAAGAAGCAGACACCGTCCGCGTAGTGGCAGCCCGCACCGCCCCGGAAGCGCCCGGCCCCGGCGACCTGCTCGCGCGTCGGCTCCAGCGACGCGCCCGGGTCGGGCACCCGCCGCCAGGTCACCGGCCCGGCGCCGGAGCCGGCGCAGAGCACCTCCAGCGTGCCCGACGTCAGGTCACCCCAGTGGACCGGCCGGAACCGGTAGAAGCAGCCGTCCGGCTCGTCCTCGGTCAGGTAGACGACCTGCCGCTCCGGGTCGCAGGCCGCGGCCTCGTGCCGGAAGCGGCCCATGGCCAGGCGCGGCATCGCGGCGCGCGAACCGTGGGGGTCGCACTCGAAGACCCGGCCGCGGAAGATCTCCTCGCACGACAGCCAGGTGTCCCAGGGGGTGCGCCCGCCGGCGCGGTTCAGGTCGGTGCCCGACAGGATCCGGTACGCGTCGACGACCTCGCCGCCGGGGCCGAACCTGATGGCCGACGCCCCGCCCAGCAGCGGGACCTCCGAGTTGGAGACGTAGATCCAGCCGTCACCGGCGGGGAAGCACGCGCCGCCGTCCGGCGCCGGGTGCCACAGCACGCCGCCGACCCGGCGGCCGCTGCGGGCGACGATCCGGCTGGTGAACCCCTCGGGCAGCGCGACCCCGTCGGCGTCGGGCGCGCGCAGTGGCCCGTACGGGCCGGCCGAGCCGCGTGCGGCGGCGTACGCGGCCCCCCGCCACAGTGACCCGGCGAGAACCCCACCGCCGGTCAGGCCCCCGGTGCGCACCAACGTCCGGCGAAGCATGGCTCCTCCTCGTCGCCCTCACGGTACGTCGCAAGTCGATCGAACTCACATGAACGCCAAGGCTGCGCGTACCCAAACTTTGCACAAACCCCAGAGCAAACATCCGTCAAAACAGGTCGGCCTATCACCAAGATCGCCATCTGCCGGGACGGGCCCGTCCACAGTGGGATCGACACCACCGTCAGACCGGGAGAAACGTTGAGCGAGGGACTCGCGTTCGCGAATCCGACCTGTGACACCGCGCCCGGGGTGAGCGCCCGGAGGGCCCTGGTCTTCCTCGACTCGTCACCGTCCGTGGCCCCGGCGCCCGCCTCCGCGCGGGCCGGGGACGGCGGGCCGGGCGAGCGCCTGGCGAGCGCCCTGCGGGCCGAGGGGTTCGCCGTCGACGTCCGCGGCGGGCGGGGGACCGAGGCGGACGGTGAGCGGGTGTGGGAGTTCCTGCGGTCGGCGCGGGAGGGGGACCTCCTGGTGATCAGGCTGCCCGCCGACGGAGGCTGGACCTCGGGACGGCTGGGGTCGCTGATCGGCGCCTTCGGGCGGCAGGTCGGCGAGTCACTGGCGGCGGCCGTGCTGCTGGTCACGGACTTCGGCTGGAGCGCGCTGGACGGCTCCGCCGAACCGGTCAGGCAACTGGCCGTGGCCGGGGAGCCGAGGGTGGCCGCGGCGGCGCTGACGCTGACCCTGAGGTTCGGCGAGGCGGTGCCCGGCCCCGCGCCCGCGCTGACCGACGTCCTCGCCGAGGGCCTGGCGACCCGGGCCGCCGACTCCGACGGGGACGGCACGGTCACGGTGGGCGACCTGCACGCGTACGCGCTCGCCCGCTACGCGGCGACCTCGGCCGCCCGCACCCCGATCCTGATCGCGTACGGCGCCGTCGCGGGTGTCGCCCTGACCCCGGCGCGGGGTCTCGCGTCCGCGCCGCACCCCGCCTTCGCCCGCGCCCTGGCCCGGCTGGGCGAGCCCGCTCCCCCGGCCTCGGGTACCGAGATCGTCCGGCGGGTCTACGAGCTCCACCTGAGCGAGGCGGCCAGGGAGACGCTGCGCCGGGCGTCCCTGCTCGACGCGGACGAGCCGATCGACGAGGTCTTCGGCGACACCGCCGAGCTGCGGCGGTGGGGCCTGCTGGACGAGGCGGGCGCGTTCGCCCACCCGGATGTCCGGGCGTTCGGCTACTCCCGGCTGCCGGCGGACGAGCGGGCCCGGACCTCCGCGCTGCTCCGCCTCCGGCGGGCCGGGCGACGGGCCGTACGGCCGCGGGCCAGGCTCGCCGCCGACCGCTGGACCATCGAGGACCAGCTCGGGCACCGGGTCTACGCCGAGGCCATCGCCGCTTTCGTCCGCCACCCCGAGACCCGCCCGCCACTGACGATCGGCGTCAAAGGGCCGTGGGGCGCGGGCAAGACCTCGCTGATGCGGATGATCCAGGACCTTCTGGACCCCGGGGCCGCCGGGGACGCCCCGATCCCGGTCCACCTGCCGGGCTCGCGGGCGGAGCGGGCGCCGACCAACGCCGAGGTGCTGGCCAGGGCGAACCGGCGGCCCCGGGAGAGCGCCGGGCACGCCGAACCGGACACGCCGGCCCTGCGGCCGGCGGACTGGCGGCCGACGGTCTGGTTCAACCCGTGGATGTACCAGAGCGGCGAGCAGGTATGGGCCGGGCTCGCCCACGAGATCATCAGCCAGGTCACCCGGCGACTGCCCCGCGCCGAGCGGGAGCGGTTCTGGCTGGAGCTCAACCTGGCCAGGATCGACCGGGAGGCGGTCCGCCGCCGCGCCTACCACCTGGCGGTGACCCGGCTGGCGCCGGTGGCCCTGGGCCTGGTGGCCACCCTGCTCCTCACCGGGGCCCTGCTGACCGCGGCCACGCTGCTGCCCGCGTTCGGCGCCGCCCTGACGGACGCCGCGGCCGCCGTCGGCTCCGCCGGGTCCGCGGCCGTGGTGGGCGCGGGCGCGGTCCGGCTGGCGCGGTTCTTCGGCGAGTCGGCGGACAGCGCGTTCGGCGGCCTGGTCAGGCAGCCGGACCTGTTCGGCCCCGGCCCGGCCGACGGGTTCGTCACCGAGGTCGCGGGCGACCCCGGGTACCGTGCCAGGACCGGCTTCCTGCACCTGGTGCAGACCGACATGCGCCAGGTGCTCGACCTGGTCGCCACCGAGGAGCGGCCGCTGGTGGTGTTCGTGGACGACCTGGACCGGTGTTCGCCTGGGACGGTGGCCCAGGTCATCGAAGCGATCAACCTGTTTCTCGCCGGGGAGTTCCCGAACTGCGTGTTCGTGCTGGCCATGGAACCCGAGGCGGTCGTCGCGCACGTGGAGGCCGCCTACCCGGAACTGGCCGGGACGCTGCCCGCGGACGGGCGCTCCGGGCTGGGCTGGCGGTTCCTGGAGAAGATCGTGCAGCTTCCGCTGAGCGTGCCCCTCCTGGACGACGCCGACCGGCTGCCGGCCTTCGTCCGGGCGCTCCTCGGCGTGCCGGAGGCCGCCTCCCCCGCCGGGCCGCCTCCCCCGGAGGGAGAGGCGGCGCGGGAGGCGGCCGGCACCCCCGCCGGCACCGCCCCCCGGCGGCGTCCGGCACACCCGGCGGACGGCGCCGTCGCGACAGGCAGGACCGTCGCGGAACCGGCCGGTACCGGACCGCGACCGGGCAGTACCGAGCCACGGCCGGGCGGTACCGGACCGCGACCGGGCGGTACCCGGCCACGACCGGGCGCGCGCGTGCCGGGATCGCGTACCCCGGCCGACGCGCCGCTCGCCCGGACCGGACCGGGACCGGCGGAAGCGCCCGACCCGGTCCAGGTGAGCCGGTTGCAGGACGCGATCCGGGCGCTGCGGCCGACGGCGGCGACCCTGGACGAGGCCGCGCGGCGGGCTCAGGAGGCCCTGGGCATCGAGGGGTCCGGCGAGATCGGCGGACTGGCCGCGGCGACGCGCGAGGCAGCCGACCGGGTCTTCGACGACCTCTACAGCGACGAGAACGCCTACCGGGCGATCGAGTTCGTGCTCCCCGCGCTGGCGTTCTTCAACCCGCGCGAGATCAAGCGCTACGTGAACGTCTTCCGCTTCTACTCGTTCCTGACGTACCGGCGGACGCTCGCCGGGGCGGCCCCCGCCTCGGACGCCGAGGTCGCCAAGCTGGCCGCGCTGACCGTCCAGTGGCCGCACCTGCTGTCGGCGCTGGCCAGGGAGTCCGCGGGGGTGAGCGTGCTGCAACGTCTCGAACGCGCCGCGGGCACCGACGGGGGCTGGGAGCGGGCCCTCCAGGAGACCGGCCTCACCGGCCCCGACGGCCCGGACAGCCCCGGCGGCCCGTACCTGGACGCCCTGCGCGACCTGCTCTCCCGCCCCCATCCCATCGCCGACCTCGCCCGCCATCTCCTGTGAGGGCGTGAGGGCCGCTCCAGGGCATGGCCGGCCGAGAGTCCACGGCCGGGGCTCGTCCGCGGTGCGCGGGATCAGCGCTGGGCCTGGAGCATCCAGTGGTGCTTCTCCAGGTCCTGGGTGATCTCGATGAGGATGTCCTGGGTCACCGGGTCCGGCTCGTCGGTGGCGGCGATGCGCTCGCGCATCCTGCGGACGATGGATTCCAGGATGTCCGTCAGGGCGGCGACGACCTTGCCGTCGTTGACGTAGCCCGCCTCCAGCTGGGGCACCTCGGTCGTCCTTGCCAGCGTGGACGACCGGCCGTCGGGGTTGGAGCCGATGGCGACGGCGCGCTCGGCGACGGTGTCCGCGTGCTCCCTGGCCGCGGCGACGACCTCGTCGAGCTGCAGGTGCAGCGAGCGGAAGTTGTGGCCGATCACGTTCCAGTGGGCCTGCTTGGCCAGGAGCGACAGGTCGAGCAGGTCGACGAGGGCTCCCTGGAGGGCGGTGGCGACGGTCTTCCGGGCTTCGGGGTTGAGCGGGCTCGTGATTGCGGACATGAGGTATGCCTCCCCCTGGTTCGGCATCAGTTCTCTCGTTGTGATGACCCCCCCCTACCCGTCGGCTTCTTCCCTATTACCCCCAATGCCGCATTCCTAATTGACACTGTCATTATGACAGTGTCACTATGAGGGCATGGAATGGACCATCGGTGAACTGGTCGAGCGGGCCTCCGCGGCGCTGGCCCCCACCGCCCAGCTCAACGGGCGGGTGCGGGACGTGCCCAACGAGCGCCTGATCCGGTGGTACTCCACGATCGGCCTGCTCGACCCGCCCCTGGCCCGGCGGGGCCGCGTCGCCCTGTACGGCAGGCGGCACCTGCTGCAGCTCATCGCCGTCAAGCGCCGCCAGGCCGACGGCCGGACCATCGCCGAGATCCAGGCCGAGCTCGCCGGAGCCACCGATCGGCTGCTGGAGTCGATCGCCGGCCTCCCTGCCCTCGCGACCGGCCCGATCCCGACCGGCCCGATCCCAATCGGCCCGATCCCGGTCGGCCCGCCGAACACCACCGACCCCATCGGCCCGGCACGCGCGTCCGGGCCCGCCGGATCCGGGGACACGATCGGCGCCTCGGACGTCGCCGACCCCGTCCACCCGCCCGGCGCATCCGTCGCCGAACCCACCGAACCCGCCGCGCCGGCCCCACCCGCCGGCGTCGCCGAAGCCCTCGCGTCGACCGCGGCCGGGGCTCCTCGGGCCCGCTTCTGGACCGAGGCGCCGGCTACCTCGATCGCTCCGATCACCCCTGCCACCCCGGTCGCGTCGACCGGCCCCGTGCCACCGGCACCGGCGGGCACGCCACCCGGCGCCCCGGCCGCCGTGCTCGTGCACGGTGTCCGGCTCGCGGCCGGGGTGACGTTGATGCTCGACGGCGGCCGTCCCCCGGCGCCCGACGACCTCGCCGAGATCGTCGCCGCGTCGGAGGCACTCCTGACGCTCCTCCGCGAACGCGGCCTGACACCTCCGGAAGGAAAGCACCCATGTTGAGTTCGATCACCACGCTGCGGCCGGAGGAGTGCCGGCCCGTCCCGGACGCCGGGCTGGGCGCGCTCTCCACCGAGCGCGGCAACCTGCCGCTGGAGAGCGTGGACGTCACCGCCGCCGTGTCCGGCCTGGTCGCCGGCGTCGAGGTGGTCCAGGGGTTCCGCAACCCGCACGACGTGGCGCTGGAGGCGACGTACGTCTTCCC
The DNA here is from genome assembly GCF_039534445.1 of Streptosporangium fragile. Taxonomy (NCBI): domain Bacteria; kingdom Bacillati; phylum Actinomycetota; class Actinomycetes; order Streptosporangiales; family Streptosporangiaceae; genus Streptosporangium; species Streptosporangium fragile. Next base: position 31,148 of record NZ_BAAAVI010000046.1, read on the forward strand.
GCTGCCCGACCGCGCCGCCGTGACCGCCTTCAGGATGGAGGCCGACGGGCGGGTCGTCGAGGGCGTGCTGAAGGAACGCGGCCAGGCCAGGGCCGACTACGACCGGGCGCTCGCCCAGGGCAGGCGGGCCGCGATCGCCGAGGAGGACCGGCCGGACGTCTTCACCATCAGGGTCGGCAACATCGTGCCGGGCGAGCGCGTGACTGTGCACCTGACGCTGAACCAGCCGCTCCCGTACGAGGACGGCGCGGCCACCTTCCGCTTCCCGCTGGTCGTGGCCCCCCGCTACATCCCCGGCGCGCCACTGGACGGCGAGCAGGCGGGCGACGGCTGGGCACCCGACACCGACGCGGTCCCCGACGCCTCCCGGATCACTCCCCCGGTGCTGCTGCCCGGCTTCCCCAGCCCGGTCCGGCTCTCGCTGGCCGTCTCCGTCGACCCGGCCGGGCTGGTGCTGCGCGAGATGCGTTCCAGCCTGCACGTGGTCCAGGAGGAGGGCACGACGGTCCGGCTCCGGCCGGGCGAGCGGCTGGACCGCGACTTCATCCTGCGCCTGTCCTTCGACGCCTCGACCTCGCTGGCGCTGACGCCCGACGGCGACGAGGGGACGTTCGCGCTGACCGTCGTCCCCGACCCGGCGCAGACCGCCGCCACCCCCAAGGACGTCGTGCTCGTGCTCGACCGCTCGGGCAGCATGAGCGGCTGGAAGATGGTGGCCGCCCGGCGCGCCGCCGCCCGGATCGTCGACACGCTCACCTCGCGGGACCGGTTCGCGGTGCTCTCGTTCGACACGGTGGTCGAGCAGCCCGAGGGGCTCGGCGAGGGCCTGTCCCAGGCGTCCGACCGGAACCGCTACCGTGCCGTGGAGCACCTGACGAGGCTGGAGGCGCGCGGCGGCACCGAGATGCTGGCCCCGCTGGAGCGGGCCGCCGCCCTGCTGGCCGGTTCCGCCGGCGACCGGGTGCTGGTGCTCGTCACCGACGGGCAGGTCGGCAACGAGGACCAGATCCTGAAGCGGCTCGACGCCCGGCTGCGTGGGGTACGGGTGCACACGGTCGGCATCGACCGGGCGGTCAACGCCGGTTTCCTGGGCCGGCTCGCCGGGCTGGGCGGCGGCCGGTGCGAGCTGGTGGAGTCCGAGGACCGGCTGGACGAGGCGATGGAGCACATCCACCGCCGGATCGGCGCCCCCCTGGTCACCGATCTCTCCCTCAAGGCCGACGGGCTCGACGTGATCCCGGAGACGGTCAGCCACGTCGGCTCGATCTACCCGGGCGTCCCCCTCACCGTCCTGGGCCGCTACCGGGGCGCGGGCGGCGGGGCCCTGACCGTGCGCGGTCTGGACGCCGCGGGACAGCCGTGGGAGCGCCGGGTCACCGCGAAGGTCGCGGCCAACCCCGCGACCCGGGCCATCTGGGCGCGGGCCCGGCTGCGCGCGCTGGAAGACAGCTACGCGATCGGCGACCACTCGCTGGAGGAGAAGATCGTCGAGACGTCGCTGCGGTACGGGGTGCTCTGCCGCTTCACCGCGTTCGTCGCGGTCGACACGCGGACGGTGACCGAGGGCGGCCCCGAGCACCGGGTGATCCAGCCGGTGGAGCTGCCCAGCGGCTGGGAGAGCCCGATCGTCGCGGCGGCCCCGATGATGATGGCGGCCTCGGCGTACGGCGGTGCTCCGGCGCAGATGCCCGCGCACATCCCGAGGCCGGCCCCCGCGAGGCCGCCCGTCGCTCCCCCGGCCGGCCCGCCCGGGCTCGCGCCTCCGGGGTCGGTGCCGGCGTTCGGGGCGAGCGGGGCGGGCCCGGGCATGGCCCAGGAGGCGGCGGCCGGCGGCTTCGACGACCGCGCCCGGATGCTCCCCCGCTCCGCGCCGGTCGCGCCGCCGCTGCGGCAGGGCACGCCGAAGGAGCCGCCGCGGGAGCAGCTCGCCGAGGAGCTGGCGCGGCTGCGCGCCGCGGCGTCCCTGCCGGACGCCGAGCGGCTGCTGATGCTGCGGGACCTGGGCAGCCGCCTGGCGGCCCTGGCCGTCCACCTCGGCGGCCACGCCGAGCTTGAGGCCCTGGCCAGGGAGCTGCAGGGCGGCGGGGACGTGGAGACGCTGTGGCGACGGGCCGTGGAGGGCCTGGAAGCCCTGGTCCGCCCCGCCAAGCGCCGCCCGTTCTGGAAGAGGTGAGCCGGTCTCCGGCGTGGCGCCGGCCCTCGCCGACGCCACGCCGGAGATGCGCCCGGCAGCCGGGACCGCACGACGGAACCCCGGCGGCCGCTGCGGCGGGAAGCGGACCGCAAGCCCGGCCGTTGCACATAAAGTAGCGGGATGGTGATTCTGGACGGCGGCCTGGCGACCCATCTGGAGGCCCTGGGGGCGGACCTCCGTGACGAGCTGTGGTCGGCGAAACTGCTGCTGGAGAATCCCGCGGTGATCCGGCAGGCGCATCTCGACTACTTCGCCGCCGGCGCCGAGGTGGCGATCACGGCGAGTTACCAGGCGAACATCCCCGCGTTCCTCCGGCGTGGTCTGACGGCGGCCGAGGCGGAGGATCTCATCCTCCTCTCGGTGCACCTGGCGGCCCAGGCGCGCGACGCCCACGGGTCGGGCACGGTGGCCGCCAGCGTCGGGCCCTACGGGGCCTCTCTGGCCAACGGCGCGGAGTACACCGGCGACTACGACCTGGACGAGGACGGGCTGACCGACTGGCACCGCGACCGCTGGCACATCCTGGCCGACAGCGAGGCCGACCTGCTGGCGTGCGAGACGATCCCCTCCTACGCCGAGGCCCGCGCGCTGAAGCGGTTGCTCGCCGAGACGCCGGGGATGCGGGCGTGGGTGAGCTTCTCCTGCCGCGACGGCGAGCACATCAACGACGGCACCCCGCTGCGCGAGGCCGCCGCCCTGTTCACCGGCGATCCCCAGGTGATAGCCGTCGGCGTCAACTGCACCGCCCCACGCCACGTGCCCAGCCTGATCTCCCGGATCGAGGGCAAGCCCGCCATGGCGTATCCCAACTCCGGCGAGACCTGGGACGCCGGGAGCCGCCGCTGGCTGGGGCTGGCCGACCCGGTGGAGTTCGGCGAGGCCGCGGTCGGGTGGACCGCGGCCGGCTCGGCCTTCGTCGGCGGCTGCTGCCGCACCACCCCCGAGCACATCCGCCAGATCCGCGCCCACCTCACCGGGTCGCACGCCGGCTGACCGCGGACGCGCTCCCGCCCGAGATCGCCCCGGCCGCCCACGCTCTGCCCGGCCCTCCCCGTGAGATCGCCCCGGCCGGGGCATCCGCGCGTGTGCGGGATGCGCGTATCCCCGGGGCAGCCGTGGCGAGCGCCCGGGACGTGCGCGCGTGGTTTCCGGGGAGCACGTGCCCGCGAGGCGGCCACGGCAGGGCGTCCGGGACGCGCACGCGTGCTCCCGGAGCGGCCGGGGCGAGCGCCCGGGACGTGCGTGTGATCTCCGGGGGGTGCCGTGGCGGAGCATCCGGGGAGTCGCCACAATGAGGCCGGTGCCCCCGACCGCGTCATGCCGTACCAGTCGCGCCGGGGGCCGGGTACGTCCGGCGGCGGGCGGCCTGTCCGCCGGCCGCCGCCGGAGAACGTCTCGACCTCGGGAGATCATTTGTTCATCGACATGCCCCTCGACCAGCTCAGGGAGTACCGGCCGGAGCGCCGGGAGCCCGCCGAGTTCGACGCGTTCTGGGCGAAGACGCTGGCCGAGGCCCGCGAGCACGATCTGGACGCCGTCTTCACCGAGGTGGAGACCGACCTGGCGCTGGTGCGCTGCTTCGACGTCCGCTTCGCGGGGTTCGGCGGGCACGAGATCAGGGGCTGGTTCCTGGTGCCCGCCGCGGCCGAGGAGCCACTTCCGTGCGTGGTGCAGTACATCGGCTACAACGGGGGCCGGGGCCGGCCGCACGACTGGCTCACCTGGCCGGTGGCCGGCTGGGCGACCTTCGTGATGGACTCCCGCGGCCAGGGCGGCGGCTGGCGCTCCGGTGACACCGCCGACCCGGTGGGCGGTACCGGGCCCCAGGTCAGCGGCAAGCTCACCCAGGGCGTGTCCGACCCGCACGACTACTACTACCGGCGCCTGTACACCGACGGCGTCCGCGCCGTCGAGGCGGCCCGCGCGCACCCCCTGGTGGACGCCTCCCGCATCGTCGTCTCCGGCGGCAGCCAGGGCGGCGCGATCGCGCAGGCCGTCAGCGCGCTGGTCCCCGGCCTGCTGTTCGCCTTCATCGACGTGCCGTTCATGACGCACATCCGCCGCGCCGCCGAGATCACCGACGAGGACCCATACGGGGAACTCGGCCGGTTCTTCAAGGGGAACCGCCACCGCGTCGACCAGGTCTTCGAAACCCTCGACCACTTCGACGGCCTGAACTTCGCCGCCCGCAACGTCACCCCCGCGCTCTTCTCGGTGGGTCTGCGCGACGGCGTCACGCCGGCCTCCACCGTCTTCGCGGCCTACAACCACCACGCGGGCCCCAAGGACATCCGGGTCTGGCCCTTCAACGGCCACGAGGGCGGCGAGTCCCACCAGCTCGCCGAACAGCTCCGGACCGCCAGGAAGCTCCTGGCCGGTTAGGCCCGGGGCCCGGGCCGGCGCCGCCGGTCCGGGCCTCCTTGCGGCCATCCGGGAAATCGACGACATTCTTATCGAATCGATTTACTTCCTGCCCGGGACGGTTACCCTCACCGCACCAGAAATCGGCGCGATTTAGTGGCGCAGGAACGGTTATTACGTTTTAATCTGGGGCCATGAGTTCGGTGAGCATCAAGGAAGTCGCAGCCCGGGCCGGAGTGTCGCCGGGGACGGTGTCCAACGTGCTCAACCGCCCGGAGAAGGTCGCCGAATCCACGCGCCGCCGGGTCGAGGAGGCCATCCGGGAACTCGGGTTCGTCCGGCACGGCTCGGCCTCCAGCCTGCGCGCCGGGCACAGCCGCACCGTCGGGCTGTCGGTGATCGACATCGCCAACCCGTTCTTCACCGACGTGGCGGCCGGCGTGGAGGAGGTGGCCAGCGAGCGCGGGTACGCCGTGATCCTGGGCAACTCCTCGGGCGACCGGCTCAAGGAGGAGCGCAACCTGCTGGTCTTCGCCGAGCAGCGGGTCCGCGGGGTGCTCATCACCCCGGCCGGGGAGAACCTCGCCAAGGTCGACCAGCTCAGGGAGCGCGGAATCAGCGTCGTCCTGGTGGACCACCCGGCCGAGCGGCCCGACCAGTGCTCGGTGGCGGTCAACGACGTCACCGGCGGCGCGATGGCCGTCTCCCACCTGCTGACCGCCGGCGCCGACCGGATCGCGTACGTCACCGGGCCCCTCACCGTCCGCCAGTGCGCCGACCGGCTGATCGGCGCCGAGCGGGCACTGGCCGCCGCCGGCCGCGACCCCCGGGCGGTCCTGGAGGAGATCCCCATGGGCGCGATGAACGCCAGGTGCGGCCAGCAGGCGGCGGAGAAGCTGCTCGCCGAGGGCCGCCTGCCGGACGCCGTGTTCTGCGCCAACGACCTGCTGGCCCTGGGCATGCTGCGTGGGCTGCTCCAGGCGGGCGTCCGCGTCCCCCAGGACGTCTCCCTCATCGGCTACGACGACATCGACTTCGCCTCGGCCTCGGCGGTCTCGCTCAGCTCGATCCGCCAGCCGACCCACCGGCTCGGCCGGGTCGCCACCGAGCTGCTGCTGGACGAGTGCGACAACCCCGAGACACACGCTCACCAGCAGGTCATCTTCCAGCCGGAGCTGGTCGTCCGCGAGTCGACGCGCTGACGGTTTCCCGCCGCCGGACACGGCGATCACGACCGCCCCACAGGGACTTTCGCCTCTGGCGCACGACCATGGAGCAGGCCAGGCTTGAGGCGCCGTGTCGAAGGGCGACGTCGACGGAGCCGGCCGGCGGACCATCATGGGCTGCCTCATCGAGGTCTGCACGATGGGGGCGGAAATGGGACACACGATCCAACTCATCGAGGAGACGCCCTATCGCTTCCGCATCGAGCGGCACGGATCGATGCGGGTGCCCGGCGTCGTACTGGCCTCCCGCGTGCTGCTTCCGGAGGACCAGGCGCTGCAGCAGGTCGTCAACGTGGCCACCCTGCCGGGCATCGTCCGGGCCTCCTACGCCATGCCCGACCTGCACTGGGGGTACGGATTCCCGATCGGCGGCGTGGCCGCCACCGACATCGCGGCCGGAGGCGTGGTCTCCCCCGGCGGGGTCGGCTTCGACATCTCCTGCGGGGTGCGGCTGCTCGCGGCCGACATCGATCGCGACCGGCTGGCGCCCCGGCTGAACCGGCTCCTGGACCGCCTCGATCATGCCATCCCCCGGGGTGCCGGGCCCGGCGCCGTCTGGCACCTGACCGGGCGGTCACAGCTCGAAAAGGTCCTGTGCGACGGCGCCCGGTACGCCGTCGAGCAGGGCCACGGCGTGGCGCGGGATCTGGAGCGCTGCGAGGACTTCGGTGGGGTCGCCGACGCCGATGTCTCCCAGGTCGGTTCCCGAGCCGTGGAACGGGGGCTGAACCAGGTGGGCAGCCTCGGCTCCGGCAACCACTTCCTGGAGATCCAGGCGGTGGAGGAGGTGTACGACGAGGTGGTGACGGCCGCGTTCGGCCTGAGCCGTGGCCAGGTGTGCGTGATGATCCACTGTGGCTCCCGCGGGCTCGGCCACCAGATCTGCACCGACCACGTACGCGTGATGGAAAAGGCGATGCCGTACTACGGCATAACCGTGCCCGACCGGCAACTCGCCTGTGCCCCGGTCGATTCTCCCGAAGGCCGCGCGTACCTCGGCGCCATGGCCGCCGCGGCCAACTACGGGCGCGCCAACCGGCAACTGCTCGGCGAGGCCACGCGGCGGGCCTTCGCGGACATCGCCGACGGCGGCCTGGATCTGGTGTACGACGTCTCGCACAACCTGGCCAAGATCGAAACACACGACGGCACGCGACTGTGCGTCCACCGTAAGGGCGCCACCCGGGCGCTGCCGCCGTATCATCCCGGCCTACCGGCCGATCTGGCCCCGGTGGGCCAGCCCGTGCTGATCCCGGGCACCATGGGCACCGCCTCCTACGTGCTCACCGGCGTTTCCGGCGGTGAGGCGTTCCACTCCACCTGCCACGGCGCGGGCCGTACCCAGAGCCGCCACCGGGCGGCGCGTTCCGTCAGCGGCCGGCGGCTGCGCGACCGCCTGGAGGCGCAGGGCATCGTCGTACGCGGTGTGACCTGGCGCGGGCTGGCCGAGGAGACGCCCGCCGCCTACAAGGACATCGACGCCGTGATCACCGCCAGTGAGGGGGCGGGGCTGTGCCGCAGGATCGCCCGCCTGGTCCCCCTCGGCGTCGTCAAAGGCTGAACGGGCAGGTCGTCAGAGGCCGGACGGGGAAAGAGGGAGAAGCCGATGAGCACCGATGCCGGCCACCGTGCCCTTCCCCACACCGCCGACACCCGTATCCAGGCCTGGGCACCGACGACGGGGGAATGCATCGCCCAGGCGGTGCTCGGCATGGCGGAGAGCTTCCTCGATCTGAGCGGCGCCGCCGCCACCGGTGAGTACGACCTTCGCGTCGAGCCCGGTGAACCTCAGGATCAGTTGGTGGCCGTCCTGGACGAGGTCGTCTACCTGATGGACACCACCGGACGGATCCCGATCGGCGTGGCAGCCGTACAGGATCAGGACCGTCTGAGCCTCCAGCTGACCATGGCCGATCTGACGGCCGTGCCCCAGACCGGGGCGGTGCCCAAGGCCGTCGCCCTGCATCAGCTGACCTTCGAACACCACGCGGGCCGGTGGACCTGCACGGTGACCCTGGACGTGTGACGCCGTCGGGCGCGATCGGGCTTTTGACCGGTACGGATACGGCGAGATCATCAAGGCGGGAGCACGCGACGGAAGACGTGAACGTGACTCGGACCGTTGGTCCCGGAACGGAAGGACTTTCGTCCCTGGCAACGCGACCCCTGCGGCGGGAGGTTGGTATCAGGCCTGTGAGACGAGCGAGGGAGTCCGACCGGAGAGCCTCCACGGAGGAACGACGGAAGGGCTGAGAGGCCGGAAAGCCGAAAGGCGGACCGACGACCCCTAGCCACCTGATCCGGACAATACCGGCGAAGGGAGAGCGCCTCACAGGTCTTCTTGTTGTGTGCACACTGTTTTGCCGTGTGCACACCGGCGCCCCGGAAGGCCCGCCGGGCCCGCCGGGGACGGAGGCCCCGGGGCGGACGTCAGGAGCGCTTGCGGGCCTCCTTGGCGGCCTGCTTGGCCTCCATCGCCGCGCGGGCGGCCTCGACCTTGGCGCTGGCGGCGTACTTGTCGACGTACTCCTGACCGGACAGCTCCATCAGCGCGTACATGATCTCATCGGTGACGGCGCGCAGAACGAGGCGGTCCTCCTCCATCCCGTAGTAGCGGGAGAAGTCGAGCGGCTTGCCGAACTTCACCCCCGGGCGGATGCCCAGCTTGGGCAGGGGGCTGCCGGGAGGCATCATCTCGAAGGTGTTGATCATCGCCCACGGGACGACCTGGACGCGCGCCTCCAGCGCCAGCCGGGCCACGCCGGTCTTGCCCTTGTAGAGGCGGCCGTCATGCGAGCGGGTGCCCTCCGGGTAGATGGCGAGCACCTGGCCCTCGGCGAGGATGCGCTTGCCGGTGCGCAGCGCCGCCTCGCTCGCCTTGCCTCCGGAGCGGTCGATGGGGACGGTGCCGACCCCGCTGAAGAAGGCCCTGCTGATCATGCCCTTGAGGCCGCGGCCCGTGAAGTAGTCGGACTTGCCGAGAGAGATCACCTTTCGCCGCAGGAAGAGCGCGCCGAAGAAGTGGTCGGCGAACGACAGGTGGTTTCCGGCCAGGATCACCGGTCCTTGCTTGGGAACGTTGTCCAAGCCCTCCACCCAGGGCCGGAAAATCAGATGGAGGAAGGGCGAGAGGATGGCCTTCACCACCCAGTAGAACACTCGATGCTCCTTCGGTTGACGGGCGGGGACCTGGAATTATCCTCCCACTTCCCGTGACAGCCACCTACCCTACGGAAGCGCCCAAAACGACCTCTCGCAAAACACGTCCCAGTCGTGCGACGATCGGTCGAACCTGACAAGGAGCCGCGATGCCAGTCATGCCCGGTGCGGAACCGTATCACCATGAGGGAGGACGGGTCGGTGTCCTGCTCTGCCATGGATTCACCGGGTCACCGCAGTCGCTGCGCCCCTGGGGTGAGCACCTGGCCGGGGCGGGCATGACCGTGGCGCTCCCCCGCCTGCCCGGTCACGGCACCACCTGGCAGGAGATGAGCCGCACCCGCTGGGAAGACTGGTACGCCGAACTGGACCGGTCCCTGGGGAACCTGCGGGGCGGCTGCGACGAGGTCTTCGTCATGGGCCTGTCGCTCGGAGGCTGCATGGCGCTGCGGCTGGCCGAGGTCCACGGCAGGGGGATCAAGGGGGTGGTGGTCGTCAACCCCTCGATCGCCAACGACGTGCCGCTGCTGAAGCTGGCACCGTTGCTGAAGTTCGTGATCGCGTCGGTGCCGGGCGTGGCCGGGGACATCAAGAAGGAAGGGGCGACCGAACTCGGCTACACTCGCACGCCGGTCAGGGCCGCAGCCTCCCTTCCCCGGTTGTGGGCGCTGACCCAGGCGGAACTGGGAAAGATCACCCAACCCGTGCTGGTCTTTCACAGCCCGCAGGATCATGTGGTGAAACCGACGAGTGTGCGTATTCTGCGGGAAAGGCTGACCGGGGGGAATCTGAATGTGGTGGAGCTCGCCGACAGCTACCACGTCGCGACGCTTGACAACGATGCCGATCGGATCTTTGCCGGGAGCCTGGAGTTCATCCAGACGTACGCGTCTGTACCCTTGCAGAGAGACTGATCGCGAGCGGGGGATGCGCGGTCTCCGGGAGAAAGAGATCGGCCGATGAGCAACGGGCCCAGCTAAGTGACACCTCAAAGCGATGAGGACGAGGTCTGGCGTCAGATCGTCGCCTCCTTCAACGACACCGCCGAGCGTGACTCGGGTGATCAGCCGTGGCCGGACAGCGAGAACCTGCCGGCCGAACCTCCGCGACGGGTGATCAAGCAGTCGGACGAGGAAGAACTCCTCCGGGAGGACGACTTCCTCGATCCCGAGCGCGACACCGGGGGCGAACAGGCCGATCCGGACGACGAGGGGCACTACGTGCCCCCGCCGCCGCCTCCGCTGCCCAAGACCGACGCCACCACCAAGATCGCTTGGCTGGCTCTGTTCGGCGGTCCCGCCTACCTGCTGCTCAGCGCCGCGCTGAACTGGCACCTGGAAGGCTGGATGCTGTTCACCGCCGTCGCCGCGTTCATCGGCGGTTTCGTGGCACTGGTGGTCCGCATGGGCGACGGCCCGCCCGGCGACTCCGGCTGGGACGACGGCGCCGTCGTCTGAACGCCGCCGCCCCGGTCGCCGCCGACCGGCCCCGCTCACCGGGCGGGACGCCTCGCACGTCCGCGGACGGGGCACCTCGCGCGTCCACGGACTGGGCGCCTCGCGCGTCCACGGGCGGAGCACCTCGCGCGGCCGCGGGCGGGCCGGTCCGAGCACGGGGACGCGAACCGCGCGCCGGAACCTGCCCGACGCGGACGGAGGACGCGAGCCGCGGCGGGCGAAGCGCGGAACCGGGGCGCCGGAGCTACGGCTTCGGGACGCCGAAGCGCTCGATCACATCGGTGTACCGGCCGGAGGCGTCGACCACGTGGCCGACGGTCCACACGGTGCCGGTGCCCGGCAGGTAGGCCACGGACTGCAGGCGCACCGTCCGGGAGGTCTCGGCTTCGGGGCCGCGCAGCGTCCTGACCGTGCGGCCGTCGTAGCGGAGCAGGAACGCCTCGCCGGGCTGCGACAGGTCGACCCCGGAGATCCAGAAGTGGCCCTTGCGGTCGCCGGTCACCCCGTACAGGCGGACGTCGCCGGCGGGCGGGGCCACGCGGGACCACCTCTTCCCGTTCCACGACAGGATCAGCGGGACGACCTCGCCGGAGCTCTGGTGGACGCCGCCGACGGCCAGCGCCCGCCTGGGCCCGTCGAGGTGGACGTCACGCAGGTAACCGCCGGGAATGTCGGGGGCCTTGAAAGTCTTCCAGCGCCCGCCGGACTGCTTCATGATCAACGGCTTGCCGTCGGCGTCGCCCACCGCCCAGCCGTCGCCCTTGGCGGACAGCGACACCCCGTACAGCGTGCCCCTGTCGGGGAGCTGCGTGAGCTTCCACTTCCCGCCGGTGCCGGTCACCACCAGCGGCTGCCTGTCGCGGCGGCCGACGGCGACCATCCGGCCCGGCACGGCCGCGACGCCGCCCAGCCAGTCGCCGACGTGCAGCTTGTCGACGATGACCCGGTCGAAGGAGGAGCCGTCTCCCCGGGCCAGGTACGGCAGGCCGTCGTGGCCCTCGCCGACCGCCCACAGCTCGCCCGCCGAGGCCGCCGCGACGGAACGGAGCAGTCCGGCCCCGGTGGGGTCGTTGCGGATACCCACCTCGTTCCAGGACGAACCGTCCCAGTGGGCGATCGCGCCGCGGCTCTGCCAGACGTCCCAGACGCTCTGCTGGCCGACCGCCCAGACGCTCGTGGCGGAGATCGCCGCCACGTCGGACAGCGATCCGTCCTTGCTGAGCCCCGCGCTGGCCGGAGCCTGCCAGGCCTCCGCCGTGGGCGGGCTGACGGGGTCGGCATGCGCGACGGACGGGTGCGAGGACAGCAGGAGCAGGCCTCCCGCGCAGAGAGCCAGCGCACGCCGCGGAAGGCGACGGGTCATATACCAAATGGTACGGGGGACGCCCCATCCCCGTGTGCAGCTCCGGCCAGTTGATGGTCACGATCGGGAAAGGCGCGCTACCGATTCTCGCGGAAGGCGCGTTTCGGATCGTCACCCGCGCCGGGATCCCGGTCGCCGATGTCGAGCGCCGGGTTGTTGCCAGTGGATGCGCCCGGTTGTTGCCAGCGGATGCGCCCGGGTTGTTGTCGGTGACCCTGTGCCCGGTTGTTCATCGGGCGGACGCAGAGGGCGGCGGGTCTTCGCTGACAGCGGCCGGGCGCTCACCACCACGACCAGGCAGATCACGCTGAATGTACACGCCTTTCTGAATTCAGGATCTCGTGTACTCTGAGGATGTGTTGACGATCGCCCCCGAGATCGAGGTCCTCGCCCGCTTCGGCCGCGCGCTGGCCGACCCGATCCGCTGCCGCATCCTGCTGGCCCTGCGCCAGGCGCCCGCCCACCCGGCCGAGCTGGCCGAGGCCCTGGGCATCTCCCGCACCCGGTTGAGCAACCATCTGGCCTGCCTGCGCGACTGCGGCCTGGTGGTGGCCGTGCCGGTCGGCCGGCGCACCCGCTATGAGCTGGCTGACGCCCGGCTCGGCCACGCCCTGGACGACCTGCGCACCGCCGTCGTCGCGGTGGCCGCCGACGCCGAGCGCACCTGCGCCGACGCCGAGCAGGAGGGCTGCTGCTGATGGCCACGATCTCCCTTGGTCCCGCCCCGGCCCGCCACGCCGTCCTGACCCGGCGCATCCGGATGCTGGTGGCCGCCACCATCACCTACAACCTCATCGAGGCCGCCGTGGCCATCACCGCCGGCTCCCTGGCCTCCTCGGCGGCGCTGATCGGCTTCGGCCTGGACTCCGTCGTGGAGGTCACCTCGGCCGCCGCGGTGACCTGGCAGTTCTCCGCCGCCGGCCACGAGCGGCGGGAGAAGACGGCGCTGCGCGTCATCGCGGTCTCGTTCTTCGCACTGGCGGCCTACGTCAGCGTCGAGGCCGTCCGGGCCCTGCTCGGCGCCGACCAGGCCGAGCACTCCACGCCCGGTCTGGTCCTGGCCGCGCTCAGCTTGGCGATCATGCCGCTGCTGTCGTATGCCCAGCGCCGTACCGGCCGCGAGCTCGGCTCGGCCTCGGCGGTGGCCGACTCCAAGCAGACCCTGCTGTGCACCTACCTGTCGGCGGTCCTGCTGGCCGGCCTGGCGCTCAACAGCGCCTTCGGCTGGTGGTGGGCCGACCCGATCGCCGCCCTGGTCATCGCCGCGGTGGCGGTCAAGGAGGGCCGCGAGGCCTGGCGCGGGGACACCTGCTGCGCCCCGGCCGCCGCCCCGACCCCCGCCGCCGCCCTAACCCCCGCCTCCGCCGCCCTGGTCCCCGCCTCCGCCGTCGCATCCGGCTCCGGGTGCGGCGACGGCCGCTGCACCACCGGAAAGGAATGATCGTGGCCGTTGCCGCGCTCGTGCTGTACCTGGCCGCCCTGACGTTGGCCTTCGGCTGGCGCACCGTGGTGCACTGGCGCCGCACCGGTGACAGCGGCCTGCGCCTGGACGCCGGTCCGGCCGGATCGGTCGCCTGGTGGGCCAAACTGGCGTTCCTGACCGCTCTCGCCCTGGGCCTGGCCGGCCCGGTCGCCGCCATGGCCGGCCTGGCGAACCTGGCCGCCCTCGACCACCCGCCGGTAGCGGGCGCCGGAGTGGTGATCGCCCTTTCCGGCACCGCGGCCACGCTGGCCGCTCAGCTGGCCATGGGCGCCTCCTGGCGGATCGGCGTGGACGCCGGCGAGCGCACCACGCTGGTCACCGGCGGGCCGTTCGCCCTGGCCCGCAACCCGATCTTCACCGCGATGATCACCACCAGTGCCGGGCTGACGCTGATGGTGCCCAACCCGGCCGCGTTCCTCGCTCCGGTGGCGCTGCTGGCCGCCATCGAGCTGCAGGTACGCGCCGTGGAAGAGCCCTACCTGCTGGCCGCCCACGGCCACGCCTACCAGGGGTACGCCGCGCGGGTGGGCCGGTTCGTGCCCGGCCTGGGCCGCCTGCCCGGCCCCACCGCCGCGCGAGCGGCCGGATCACCGCCGCATCCCGGCCGCTGACAGCATTCCGCCCCACAGCGAAGGAGGACCTCGCGGGCAGCGACCACGCACCCGGTCACGGACAGGTCAGCACCACCGGCCGGCACCGCAACCACATGATCGGCGTGCTGGTCAGCTCCGCTGACGACAACCGTGCGCTCAACAGTCGAGATCGGCGACCACCGGGAGGTGGTCCGTGGCGGCCGCCAGGTCGGCGGGGTCGGCGTCGACTCCACCGCAGGAGATCACCGGCAGGCCCGGCATCGCGAAGATCGCGTCGATGCGCTTGTGCGGGCCCCTGGCCGGGAAGGTGAAGCCGTCGCCGCGCGGCGAGACCGGATAGCAGTCGGTCAGCCGCTCGGTGAGGTGCTGCCAGCTGGGCCGGTCCGACTGCTCGTTGATGTCCCCGGCCAGCACCGGCAGCGCGCCGAATCGGTCGGCCGTGGCCTGCAGGAGCGCCAGCGCCTCGGCCGCGTGACACCGCCGGGCGGTCTCGTCCAGGTCCAGGTGGATGGAACCCACCGCGACCCGCCGCCCGCCGGCCTCCACCACGGCGATCGCGATGGCGCGCCGCTCCAGGCCGAAGAAGGACTCCAGCAGGTGCCCCTCGCCGTGTAGCACCTTCACCCCGGGTCCGGCCAGCACGGCGACGCCGCCCCTGCGGCGACCCGCCGCCACGGTCAACCCGCCGAATGCCGCCAGCCTCCCGCGTCTGCGGCGCCAGCACAGGAAGCGGGGCGCCTCCTGCACGCAGAGCACGTCGGCGCGGAGGGCGGCGACGACCCGCCCCAACGCCGCGACGTCGTCCCTCATCGAGCGGACGTTGTAGCTGGCGACCCTGAGCACCACGGAGGGTTGCCTCTCTTCGGGAAGCGTGCCGTGACGTAACCGCGCGGTACCCACCCCACCGGCTCCCACACCTGACCCGCAGGGGAGGGTGCCCCACGCGCCCCGGCCTTCCGGAGCCCGGGACGGCGGCCGGATCGCCGCCCATGCGGCCCGCGCCACGGCCCCGGCGTACCCGCCACCAGGCCGGCACCCCGGACCGGGTCGGCGTCTGCGGGCCGGGTCAGCGCCTACGGGTCGGGTCGGCCTCGCGGGCCGGGTCAGCGCCTACGGGCCAGGTCAGCCGCGCCGACCAGACCGGCGGAGGCGCCGAGCTCGGCCAGGCGGATATCGGCCAGCGGGCGGTGTCCTCGCCCGGTCAGGGAACGGGCGAAGGACTCGCGGGCCTGGTCGATCCAGACGTCGGAGGCGTTCGACACGCCGCCGCCGAGGATGAAGCAGCCCGGGTCGAGGACGGCGGCGAGGTCGGCCAGGCCCTGGCCGATCCAGCGGGCGATCCAGGAGAACGCGGCCAGCGCCACCGGATCACCCTGCCGGGCGGCCTCGGTGACCTCGTTGCCCTCGATCCGGTCGGGGGTGCCTCCGGCGATCTCCAGCAGCGTGGCGGCTCGCTCCGGATCGGTCCGGGCCATCCTCCTGGCCTCCTCGACCAGGGCGCTGCCGCTGGCGTACTGCTCCCAGCAGCCGACGTTGCCGCAGCCGCACAGGCGCCCGTCGGGGACCGTCTGCATGTGGCCGAGCTCGGCGCCCATGCCCCAGCGGCCCCGGTAGAGCAAGCCGTCGAGGACGATGCCGCCGCCGATGCCGGTACCGACGGTCACGCACACCACGTGGCTCTCGCCGCGACCGGCACCGAACCTGGCCTCGCCCCACGCCATCGCGTTGGCGTCGTTCTCCACCACCACGGGCAGGCCGACGAGGTCGGACACCTTCTTCTGCAGGGGTTCCTCACGCCAGGCGAGGTTGGGAGCGAACCGCACCACGGACCGGGTCTCGTCGACGAACCCGGCGGCGCCCAGGCCCACGGCCTCGATCTCCCGGCTCTTGGCGAGCTCCAGGATCGCGTCGGCGATCGTGTGGGCGACCTGATCGGGATTCTCGGCGGGGGTCGGCCGCAGAAGATGCTCGACGATCCGGCCGTCCTCGTCGACGACCCCTGCCGCGACCTTCGTACCGCCGATGTCAACACCGATGGTCAGCGCCATTGTCCATTCACCCTTTCCCCCTGGGCTCACCCCAGGTCGATGTGCTCCACGGGGGTTTCCTCTCGTCCGCGCTCCCGTTCCCGGCGGTCCGGCGAGGATTTGTTCAGCCCGTCGACGGCCGACTTGAACGCGGCGAGCAGCTCGGTCCCGGCCTGCATGAGATGGTCGGCGACGGCACCGCCCGACTCGCGCTGGGCGGCCATGGCGCGGCAGACGGGACAGGCCCGGCAGATGTACTCCTCATGCTCGGAGACCGCCTCCTCCCACACGTCCCGGCTTCGCTCGCGACCGCCCCCGGAGAACGCGCTGCCGAGTCCGGTCATCGTGCCTTTGATCAGGTTTTTGCGCAGCTCCCTGGCGGCTTTGCGCTGGAGGGTGTCGAAGAGTTTGAACGCCTCCTCGGTGGCGGTGCCCAGCGGGTCGTTCACGCCCGCCGTCCGCTCGCCGCCCGGAGACCGCCGGCCGTGGCCGGCGCGCTCCTCGGTTCGCGGCCGCTCGGCGCGCTCGGACCGCCCCGCGTGCTCGGGCCGTTCGGCGCGAGGCGGCCGTCCGGCGGGCTCGGTGCGGGGAGACCTCGCGGTGCGCCACGACCTCGTCTCGCGCGCCGCCCGCTCGGCGCGCTCGAACCACGCGGCACGCGCCGCGCGCTCCGCCTCATCACGCTGAGCCTGCGCCACACGCTCCGCCTCATC
>NZ_BAAAVI010000046.1:47821-72377 GCF_039534445.1 Streptosporangium fragile
CTCATCACGCTGAGCCTGCGCCACACGCTCCGCCTCATCACGCTGAGCCTGCGCCGCCTGCTCGGTCCCGCCCGCTTTCTCGGCCTTGGTCGCGCTCCGGGTGCTTGCCGCGCTCCCGCGCTTGCCCGCGCTCGCGGCCTTCGCCGTACCACCCGCTCTCGCCGTACCACTCGTCTTCGCCGTACCGCCCGTCTTCGCCGTACCGTCCCCCGCCGTCGGCTTCCCGGCCGCCGCGGGCGCGTCGGCCTTGGCCGGTCCCTCAGGCGCGGCCGGTGTCCCGGCCTCCGGGGACGTCCCGGACCCGGCGGCCTTCCGGGGTGCCCGGGGCTTACGGGTCTTTCCTGCGTCATTCGTGTTATCGGTCATCAGGCCCTCCCGACTCGAACCGTACCCGGAGAAACCCATCTCGGAGCGCCGCATCGCGCACCGGCCTGCGGGCCAGGGCTGCGGGCAGGGCCAGGACCCGGCGGTAGGGGCCGGCATTGATGATCAGCTCGTCGCCCTTCCGCGCCAGGTCGACCTCGTCCTTCTCGGCGAGCGGCAGGGCGAGGATCAGCTCCCCCTCCGGGGTGACGCGCAGCGGGGGGTCGACGGTCGGCGGGGCGAAGGGGTCGGAGTCGCCGTACATGGCCTCGGCGACGCGGGCGAGGGCGTCGACGCCGACGGGTTCGGCGTCCATGTAGGGCACGATGTGCACCGGCAGCGGGGCGAAGGACTGCTCCACCTCGGCCAGGTGCCTGCTCTGCGCCGCCACCCACCTGCTCCGCCACGGGTCGGCGCCCCCGGCGGGGAAGACCCGGTTGGCGATCACCGCGTCGACCCGGTAGCCGTACAGGCTGAGGGAGGTGAGCGTGCGCCGGGCCTCGGCGAGCACGACGGCCTCGGGAGTGAGCACCAGCCGGACGCTCGCGCCGGGCCCGGTGAGCAGCTCGCGCACCTCCAGCAGGCCCCGGTGGAGCCGCTCACCGGCTCCGACCACGTGGTCCTCCGGCACGCTGACCTGGGCCAGCCTGCGGATCAGCGGGGACAGGGTGCGCAACAGCCGCCTGCCGACCGGCAGCAGCCGGTTGACGTGCCAGTCGAGGGCCTCGGGCAGGGCGAGCAGCCGGAGCGTCTCGGCGGTGGGGGCACAGTCGACGACGATCACGTCCCACCGGCCGGTGCGGGCGTGCCCGCGCAGCTCCAGCAGGGCGATGACCTCCTCGGCGCCGGGCAGCACCGTGATCTCCTCGGCGGTCACCTCGTCGAGGCCCAGCTCGGCGAAGACGTCTCTGGCGTAGTCGCGGAGCTCCCCCCACTGCCGCTCCAGCGCCCGCTGGGTGTCCACCTGGTGCAGCGAGAGGCCGGGGGCGATCTCGGCGGGCTCGGCTCCGACGCGCACGCCGAGCGCGTCGGCCAGGGAGTGCGCGGTGTCGGTGGAGACCACGAGCGTCTTGAGCCCGGAGCGGGCGGCGAGGGTCGCCGTGGCCGCGGCGGCGGTCGTCTTGCCGACACCGCCCTTGCCGGTGAACAGCAGGACCCTGCTCGCGCCTCCTCCTCCACCGGACACGCTCGCAAAGCCACCGCGCTCACCGGCCCGCTCGCTCCGCTCGCTCACGCGTCCTCCTCCGCCGGACACACTCGCCAAGCCACCGCGCTCACCGGCCCGCTCGCCCACGCGCTCCCCCGGTCGGGCGGCGCCGGTCTCGGCTCCGTGGCCGGGCCGTGCGCACCCGGCTCGCTCACGGGGCCTCGACGCGCTTCTTCAGCCCTTTCAGGGCGGTGTCGATGATGACCTTCTCCGCCTTGCGCTTGATCATGCCGATCATCGGGACCTTGAGGTCGACGGCGAGCTCGTACGTCACCTGGGTGTCGCTGCCCGCCTCGGTCAGCCGGTAACTTCCGGTGAGCCCCGAGACCATCTTCCCGCCCTCGGCGACGCTCCACTCGACGGACTCGTCACCGTGCCAGGTGTAGCCCAGGGTGTATTCGTCGCTGATCACGCCCGCGTCCAGGACGAACCGGACCGTGGCCGGGCGACCGTCCTCCCCGGTGGACAGGACCTGCGCCGACTTCACCTGGCCCGCCCACCCCGGATAGGAGGGGAAGTCGGCGATGACCGCCATGATGGTCGACCGGTCCGCCCCGATCGTGATGCTGGAAGTGGTGCGATCAGCCATGAGCCAACCGTACTCGGTTCGTGATCGATCGCGAACGCCCGGCGACGCCGGGTCCGGCGGGGGAAGCGTCCCCGCGGGCGGCCGTCCGGCCGCGCCGGGTGACCGAGCGGCCCGGCCGCTACCACTCCAGCGCGAAGGGCACGCCCCGGCCGCGGAAGTGCCCCACGTTGAGACACTCGGTCCTGCCGACGCGCGTACGGCTCGCCAGGGGCTGGTGGACGTGGCCGAACAGGGCGTAGCGCGGCTGGGTCCGCCTGATCAGCTCCAGTGTGGCCTCGCTGCCCCGTTCGAAGCGCCGGGCCACCACGTCGTAGAGCAGCTCGGGGATGGCCGGGGGGATGTGGCAGCAGAGCACGTCCACCTCGCCCACCGCCTCGACCTTGCGCGCGAACTCCTCGTCGTCGATCTCGTTCGGGGTCCGGTACCGGGTGCGCAGCCCGCCCCCGACGAAGCCGAACCGCAGACCGCCGATCTCCACCGTCTCCCCGTCGAGCACCCGGTGGCCGTCCCGGACGTACTCGGGCCACAGGCGCGGCAGGTCCACGTTGCCGTAGGTGAGGTAGGCGGGGGCCGGCATCGCGGCGAAGATCTCGCCGTACTGCCGCCGGACGGAGCGTTCGATGTGGTCGCGGGGGTCGCCGTCCAGCGAGGCCCACAGGGCGGCGGACATCGCGTGGGCCTCGTCGAACCGCTTGGCCGTGCGCAGCGCGATGAACTCCGCGGCCTGCTCGGCCCCGAAGAGCTCGGCGAAGATGCCCTGCGAGTGGTCGTCGTAGTCGACGAACAGGATCAGGTCGCCCAGGCATATCAGGGCGTCGGCGCCGTCTCCCGCGCGGGCCAGGGCGTCGGCTCTTCCGTGCACATCGCTGACGACATGAACCCGCATGCGGACATCCTAACGATCCACGAATAGCAACATAAGGAACAGGGCAGGGGTGGTGGAGCGCGCGGCGCGGCCAAAGACTCTCACACGAGGAGGCTTGGTACGGTGAAACCCCCCTCCATAACGCCTGGGTGACGAATCTACTCATGCGTAACTCATCACGATAGCTTCCAGGAAGCCCATCGAACCGTGCGTCTTCAGGAGTGACCCCGTGCGCGAGTACAGCGTCCCCGTGATGGTGGATGTCCCCGCATCCGCCAACCTGACCGACACGGTGTTCCAGCGCGCCGTACAGGAGCCGGGCACCGTGGTCATGCGCCGCAAGGCCGGTGACGACTGGGCCGCCGTCACCGCCGCGGAGTTCCGTGACCAGGTGGTCGCGGTGGCCAAGGGCCTGATCGCGGCGGGTGTCGAGCCGGGCGATCGGGTGGCCCTGATGTCCCGCACCCGTTACGAGTGGACCGTCGCCGACTACGCGATCTGGGCGGCGGGCGCGGTGAGCGTGCCGATCTACGAGACCTCCTCCGCCGACCAGGTCGGGTGGATCGTCTCCGACAGCGGGGCCAGGGCCGCCTTCGTCGAGCTGGACGAGCACGAGGCCGCCGTCCGTGGGGGCGCGTCGGAGCTGCCCGGTTTCAAGGACGTCTGGCGCTTCGAGGGCGACGGCCTGGAGCAGCTCGCCGCGAGCGGCGCCGAGGTCTCCGATGAGACGCTGACCGAGCGCAGGACCGGCCGCCGCGCCGCCGACCTGGCGACGATCGTCTACACCTCGGGCACCACCGGCAAGCCCAAGGGCTGCCGGTTGACCCACGACAACCTGCTGTTCACCGCCAGGAACGTGGCACACGGCCCGCTGGAGCTGCTGTTCACCGTGAACGACAGGGCGGCGCTGCTCTTCCTCCCGCTCGCGCACGTCTTCGCCCGCATCATCCAGATCGTGCTCATCGAGACCGGCACTGTCCTGGCGCACACCGCCAACATGAAGAACGTCGGCCCCGACCTGCAGTCGTTCAAGCCCACGTTCCTGCTCGGCGTGCCCCGCGTGTTCGAGAAGGTCTACAACACCGCCGAGCAGAAGGCCTCCGCCGAGGGCAAGGGCCGGATCTTCCACGCCGCCGTCGCGGCCGCCATCGCCTGGAGCAGGGCGGAGTCGTCCGGCGGGGCCGGGCTGGGCCTCACCCTCAAGCACACGCTGTTCGACAAGCTCGTCTACCGCAAGCTGCGCGCCGCCACCGGTGGCAAGCTGTCGGCCGCGGTGTGCGGCGGCTCGGCGCTGGGCGAGCGGCTCGGTCACTTCTTCCGCGGCGTGGGCATCGAGGTCTTCGAGGGCTGGGGCCTCACCGAGACCTCCGCGCCGTCCACGGTCAACATGCCGGGCGCCAACAAGGTGGGCACCGTCGGCAAGCCGTTCCCCGGCGTCACCGTCGGCATCGACGACGACGGCGAGGTGCTGGTCAAGGGCCGTCACGTCTTCGCCGGTTACTGGAACAACGACGAGGCCACCGCCGAGGTGATCGACGCCGACGGCTGGTTCCACACCGGCGACGTCGGCGAGCTCGACCGCGACGGCTACCTGCGCATCATCGGGCGCAAGAAGGAGATCCTCGTCACCGCCGCCGGCAAGAACGTCGCCCCGGCCCCGATGGAGGACCGCATCCGCGCCCACCCGCTGGTCAGCCAGGCGATGGTGGTCGGCGACGACCGTCCCTTCGTCGCGGCGCTCGTCACGCTCGACCCCGAGGCCCTGGAGCAGTGGAAGAGCGCCAACGGCAGGTCCGGGGCCGCCCTCGACGAGCTCCGCTCCGATCCGGTCATCCTCGCCGAGGTGCAGAAGGCGGTGGACGACGCCAACCGGACCGTCTCCAAGGCCGAGCAGATCAAGAAGTTCGTCGTGCTCGACACCGACCTCACCGAGGAGAGCGGGCACATCACCCCGTCCCTGAAGGTGAAGCGCGACCTCGTGATGCGCGACTTCGCCAAGGAGATCGACGCCCTCTACGAGAGGTCCTAGGCGCTCTCCGCGGACTCCAGGATTCCGGCGAACCGGGAGGCGACGAGGTCCCAGCTCCACTCGCGCGCGACCCACTCCCGGCCGCGTTCCCCCATCGCGCGCGCCCCCGCCGGGTCCTTCAGCAACCCGGACAACGCGACCGCGACCTCGCGAGGGGATCTGCCGTCCACCACCAGGCCGGTCTCCCCGTGCCGTACGGCTTCGGGGGCGCCACCGGACGAACCGGCCACCACGGGCAGCCCGCTGGCGGAGGCCTCCAGGTAGACGATGCCGAGCCCCTCGACGTCGGCCCCGCCCAGGCGGGTGCGGCACGGCATGGCGAACACGTCGCCCGCGGCGAGGTGGCCCGGCAGTTCCGCCGCCGGCACCGGGCCGGTCATCCTGACCGACGGGCCCAGCGGCCAGGCCAGCCGTTCCAGGGCCCTGCGGTAGGGCCCACCCCCGACGATCAGGAGCACGGCGTCCGGCACGTCGCGCAGCACGGCGGGCCAGGCGCGCAGGAGCGTGTCCTGGCCCTTGCGCGGCACCAGCCTCGACAGGCAGACCACCACCGGCCGCTCCCCCAGGCCCAGCCTCGCGCGCACCCGCCCACCGTCGGCGTCCGGGTGGAACACCGCGGTGTCCACGCCGGGCGCGAGCCGGACGAGCCTGTCCTCCGGGATCGTCCCGGCCAGCCGCCTGCGGGTGTACTCGCCCAGGTAGGTGACGACGTCGGCGTGCGCGCCGATCCGCGCCAGCAGGTGACGGCCGACCGGGAGGCCCGCCCAGGCCGCTTCGTGGCCGTGGGTGACCATGACGACCCGCCGCGCGCCCGCCGCGCGCATCCGGGGCGCGAGCAGCCCGAGCGGGGCCGCCGCCCCGAAGACCACGGTGTCGCACCCGAACTCGGCGACCAGGCCGGCGGCCCGGCGGGCGACGGCGGGCGTGGGCAGCATCACCGAGGTGGGGTGCCGCACGACCGGGTACAGCTGCCGCACGTCGAAGTCCGCGCAGCCGGGCCAGTCGGGGGCGTAGACGACCACCGAGTCCGGCGGGCGGCGGGAGGTGAGGCCGTGCACGAACGACTGGATGCCGCCGGCCCGGGGCGGGAAGTCGTTCGTGATGACGAGTGTGCGTTTCACGGCTCCCGGAACCCGTTCAGCAGGGCCCAGGAGCGCGCCATGGCGATGCGCTCCGGCGCCGGAGGATGGGACACATAGAGCACATATTCGATGACATCAGGTGACAAATCGGAAATGTTGGTGACCGAGAGGCGTTTCTGCATGGCCACGAACGTCGCCGGGTCCCGGGTGAGATCCAGCGCGTGGGCGTCGGCACGGGCCTCGATGTGTCTGCTGACCAGGTTCGTGGCCGGTCCCGACAGGACCGTGGCCAGACTCAGTGCCCCCATCAGCAGGGCCGTCGCCCGCGGGTCGCCGAGTGAGGAGACCTCGGCCCGCCGCCGTACCCCCGGCGCCGCGGTCACCAGGTAGAGAAGGCAGGCGCCGAAGGCCGCCCCCAGACCGCCGACGAGCGTGCCCGCCAGCACGTCGCCCGCCTTGGCGTGGCCCAGCTCGTGCGCCACCACCAGCTCGACCTCGTCGGCGGGCGCCTGGAGCAGGGTGTCGTAGACCACGATCCTGCGGGTCGCGCCGAAGCCGGAGACGTAGGCGTTGAGCGCGGTGGTCCGGCGGGAGGCGTCGGCGACGAGCACGTCGTCGACCGGCACGCCGTCCCTGGCGGCCATGGCCAGCAGGTCGTCGCGGAGCCGGCCGTCGGCCATCGGCCGGAAGTCGTTGAAGAGCGGCTCGATCACCACCGGGTAGGCGAACGACGCCAGCAGGGTCAGCCCGAACGCCCCGGCCGCCGCGGGGATCCACCAGCGCCGGTAGCGTCGCGCCAGTGCGATCACGGCCAGCACCATGATCGCGATCAGCGCGGTCCTGACGCCGATGTTCTTGAGCCGGTCGGCCGCCCAGGGCAGCCAGGTCTGGGTGGACAGCCCGAAGTCACGCAGATGGGTCTCCGACCACATGCCCAGCGGCCAGCGCAGAACCTCGGTCGCCGCCGACAGCGCCGCGACACCCAGCAGAGCCCGCAGCCACCACGGGCCGCGCAGGCGGCCGACCAGCCGCGCGCCCAGCGGGGTGGCCACCAGCACCCCGGCGACGACCAGGGTCAGGCCGAGCGACAGGTAGGCGGGGACACTGACCAGCGCGTCGAACGTCTCGGCGCGGGCGATCTGGGCGGGGGTGAAGTCGCGGGCCGGATCGGGGACGACCTCCGGAGCGCTCCCGGGCAGCGCCCGCCAGGGCGTGGTGAACGCCACGACGGCCAGCGTGACCGCCCCCAGGGCGGCCAGCGCCCATCCCGCCGCGCGCATGCCGGAGGGCCTGCCCGTCGTGCTCAGCGTCATGCGAGTTCCTTCCGCAGGTAGTCGCGCCAGGCCTCGGTGAGCTCGGCCTCCGGCAGGCCCAGCGTGGTCCCGGTATCGCTACCGTAGAGCCTCACCAGGGCCTTCTCGCCGAAGCGCTCCACGACGAACCGGCAGGCGAGCCAGGCCTCCTCATACGCCTGGGCCAGCCGGGGGGCGCCGGGGGCGAAGTCCGCGGGCCCCGGCAGGCCGGCGGGCACGATGCCCGCCCGTACCTCCGCGGCCAGCTCGGCGGCGGCCACTCGGACCGGGATCCCGGCACCGCGGTAGCCCACGTAGTCGGCGAACCCCTCCGACAACCACATCGGCACCCGGCCGCCCCGGGTCGCGCCGGTGGCCACATGGGTGAGCTCGTGTGTGATCACCACGTCCCGGCCGGTCGGGGTGAGCCGCGCGTAGCCCGACGGCAGGACGATCACCCGGTCCGCGGTCGCCATCGCGGCCAGACCTCGGGTGCTTCCGGCTCCGGCGAGCGCCGCCGCCTCGGCGTCGGTGGCGGGGAACAGGACCAGCGCCCGCACCGGCCCCCAGACCGCTCCGACCGCGCGGCGGGCGCGGTCGGCCCTGACCGCCAGGTCGCGCAGGACGGCGGGCGGGACGCGGTGTCCGATCACCAGGGAGTGCTCGCCGCGGACGGCGGCGGCCTCCCCCGGCCACAGCTCCGGAACGTCGCCCGGGAGGTCAGGAAGGCCGGGTGGGAGGTCGCGGTCGCGCGGGGGCCACGCGGCCCCGGCGGGCGACGGCCCGGCCCCGGTGAGCAGCGGCCCGGCGCTCATCAGCGCCAGCATCCCGGCGAGCACGGCGCGACGCCCCTTCGGGACGGACATACGGCCCGATGCTACCGTGACCGCCGGACGGTGCCCGGGTTCACGCCCCGGGCGAGAGCCGACGCGCGAAGGTGCCCTCCGAGGTGAGGACACCGGGGTCGACCACCGGCGGTAGGCGGGAGGCCGTCGAGGCGCCGGGTGAACCCGTGCGGCACGGGCGGGAGCCGCCTTTCCACGGTGGCGGGCGCGTCGATCTCCACGGTGGCGGGCGCGTCGATCGACGGCCGCCGATCCGCCGGTGTGCGCACCACGCATGGAGCGGCCCCGTCCTTCCCTGGGGATGGACGGGGCCGGTGTCCGTTGCTCAGGCTCCGGGCCGGGCCGCTCCGGCGAAGGAGGACCGGTAGTACCCCTCCAGCTTCACGATCCGGACCGTCTTTCCGCTGCTCGGCGAGTGGACCATGCGACCGTTGCCGACGTACATGCCGACGTGGCCCTTCCCACTGAAGAACAGCAGGTCACCGGGGCGCAGATTGCTCCACGAGACCTTCTTCCTGATCGCCCGGTACTGGCTGTGCGTGATCCGGGGGAGGGACACGCCGGCCTTGCGCCAGGCGAACTGGACGAGCCCTGAGCAGTCGAACGCGCCGGGACCGGAGGCTCCCCACCGGTACGGATCGCCGACCTGCTTCTTGGCCACCGAAACGGCCTTTCGAGCCCGCACCTTCTGCAACGCGGCCTTGCTCAGCTTGGCCTTGGCCTTCGCCTTGGCCTTGGCCTTGGTCTTGGCCTCGCTCTCGGTCCGAGTCTCGGTCCCGTCGGTGCTCTGGACCTGCTCGGAGCCGCTCGCGGTGCCGTTGACCTGGAGCGTGGGCGCGGTGTCCGCCATCGCCTCCGCCGTCATGGACCCCAGCGTGACCGCTCCGGCTGAGGCGGTCAGGGTGAGGGCGAACCCGCCGATGGAGAGGCGGAAAAGGCGCGACAGACGGGGGTTGTGCAGGGTGGTAGACAGGATTTCTCCTTGGGACTTCCACTGATGCCTACCGGGTTAGCTGACGGATTCGGGCCTGGAAGATGCCCTACGGCATAAAAATGCCGATTCACCCCTGACCATGCTTTCGCGGGCCTTTTGGGTCCCCGGTTTCGTGCCTCCTGGCTGCACGAATTCGGCAGGCCACCGCGACGGGGGCGCACCCCGGGTCGAGGGAGCGGCGGCCGGTTGGATTTCTATGGGGCATCGGCCCGGAGGCCGATCTGGACCGCGGCAGCATGGCGTGCGGCCGCGAGGCCAGAAGGTACCCGGATCTCCACCATCCGGCAAAGCATTCACCAACTTTGAAGATCAAAAACGCCTCGTGATCTTCCCGTTATCCCTGCTTAATCGCTATTTATGCTATCGAGATATGACTCTCGTCACATCTTACGAATCACTCCCCGCAATTCATCACTTCTGTAACATATGTCACATTGGTGTTGATCTCGGTTTGATCTCCGTCGGACCGGGAGACAGACGGGTCGGCGCCCGGCGCGGGAACGGACGCCGCGGACGGGGGCGTGGACAGGGCTGGGTGCGGAGCCACGGATGCGGCCGGAGGCGGCGTCGACGATGCCGGACCCCACGGTGACGGGGGCGGTGACGGGCTCGGGACAGACGGAGGGCACCGGTCCCGGCGCTCGGGACGGGCCGGCACGCGAAACAGACGACGAAGCTACAGACCAGCACGAAACGAACGCACGGCACGCCAGACCGGCGCGAGACGCGCGTACGGGAGACGTGCGTACGGAACGACAGACCGGCGCGAGACGCGCGTACGGGAGACGTGCGTACGGGAGACGTGCGTACGGAACGACAGACCGGCGCGGGCCGGGCGGCACCCGCGGGCGCGTCAGGGGCGGACGGCCCCGACGAGGCGACGGCCGTACGCCGAGAGAGGGACGACCTTGACGACATCGCCGGTCTGCGGAGCGTGCACGATCTTGCCGTCGCCCGCGTAGAGGCTGACGTGGCCGAGCCCCTCACTGAAGATGAGGTCGCCCGGCTGCAGATCGTTCAGCGAGACCTTGCGGCCGGCACCCCAGCTCCACTGCTCCCAGGTCGTGCGTGGCAGGCTGACCCCGCCGCTGCGCCAGGCGGCCTGGACCAGGCCGGAGCAGTCCCAGCCGCCGGGGCCGGTGCCGCCGTACTGGTAGGGCTTGCCGACCTGGGCGAAGGCGAACTCCAGGGCGGCGCGGGCGTTGCCCGAGGCCGGGCCGTTGTACTGGATGCCCGCGCTGTCGGGATTACCGGGGTTGTAGGCGCCGACCTCGCGCAGGACCTTCTGCTGAGCCTTGATCATTTTCTCGACCCTGGCCTTCTCCACGGCCAGCTCGTCGCGCGTCCGGTCGGCCTCCGCCAGGGCGTCCTTGGCCTTGTCGCGGCTGTCGCGCAGCTCCTTGGTGGCCTCGTCGAAGGCGTGCAGGGACTGGGCACGGCTGGCCGACAGCTGGTCGACCGCGGCCAGTCCGCTCAGCAGGGCGCCGGGATCGGTCTGGCTGACCATGCCCTCCCAGCCGGTGATCGACCCGAACTGGTAGGTGCTGACGGCCATGGTGACGAGCTCCGTACGCAGCCCGGCGACCCTCTCGCCCTGGCGGGTGAGGTCGTCGTTGAGCGCCCGGTACTTCTTCCTGGCGCGCTTCCACTTCTCGGAGGCCTGGTTGTACTTCTCGACGAGAAGGTCCGCCTGTTCGTTGAGCTTCTCCAGTTTCTTCCTCGCCTGGGCGGGCGTCGGCTTCGGCTCGGCCCCCGCGCTCCCCGTGGGGACGACCGTCACGAGCGCGAGAGCCAGCCCGGCGGCAACCGGGATTCGGAGCAATCTCACCGGTATACCCGCCACGGCCACGACAACGCCTCCTGAACGCATCGACCTGCGGCGAAATAGTACAGAAGAAGTATAGAAGGCTCACCTTTTCGGCAAGTTTGTTCCGTACCCGATTTACCCGCAGGTGGCGACGGCGCAGATCTTGGCGGTCATCTTCCGGGCGTCACGCAGCTGAACGGCCCAGTCCGACGCGGCCGGGGCGCTGTACTCCCCCGCCCAGAGGTAGACCAGAACGGCGTTGCCCTTCCTGACCAGCACGCTCCGGTCACCGCCCACCCCGGCCTTCTTGCCGTAGTAGACCTGCCCGGAGACCTTCAGCGCCTCGTCTCCGAGACCCGTCACCCGGGTGGACACGTAGCGGTAGGTGGAACCGGAGTTCGTCACCGCCCCGCACGCGGTCAGCGCGCCCCGCACCTGGGCGACGGCCTTGGCGGCGTCGGCCGGCGAACGGTAGAGGACGACCTGCTCGACCTTCATGAAATCCGGCACCCCGGTGAAGGTCACCGTACGGGCGGCCACCCGGCCGGTCCTGGCCAGCGCGGCCTTGTCGCACGGGTTGACGGCCAACCGGGCCTTGACCGAGTTGCTGACGGCCCAGTTCGTCTCCGGATTGTCGTCCTTCTTGGCGGCGTCCTTCTCGTACAGCAGGAAGCCCTTGGGGATGGCCGGTGCCGCGGCGGGGGCCGCCGCGGCGGGGGCGGCGGCGACGGCGGTGGCGGCGACGGCGGCGCAGGCGAACGCTATGATCTTCTTCATCGAATCAACCTCCTGCGTGATCCGATGCACCGCGCCCCCAAAAGGTTTACGTGTCCTGTGAACGATGCGAAAGCGTGCCCTGCGGACGACGCGGAGACGGCAAGGGCCGGCCCCGGGTCAGCCGCGCCCCAGACGCCGCAGCAGCAGCGCCGAGGGCACCGGCCGGGCGCCCATCCGGCGGACCGATTCGGCGACCTCCCGGTCGGAGGAGACCACCGCGACCGCCCGCCCCACGGGCTCGGCGCGCACCAGCTGCCGGATCAGGTCGTCGGCGATCTGGCCCGGCGAGCTGAACAGCACACGCACCCCGCGGGGAGCCGAGACGGGGACCGGGCCGTTGAGCTCCGCGCCGTCGAAGACACAGGTCAGCTCGGTGCGGGTCTGCGCGTAGAGCGCGCCGAGACCGGTCAGCAGGCGGGTGCGCTGGTCGGCGAGGGTGAGCGTGCCGTATCCCGTCTTGGTCACGTTGTAGCCGTCGACGATGAGGTGGATCTGCGGCAGCGCGAGCAACTGGTCGAGCAGCGCGGGGTCGTCGTCGGCGAGCGCCCGCGCGGGCACCGCCTGAGCTCCCTGCCTGCCCGGCGTGACCGAGGCCACCGAGTCGGCGGGCCGGTGGATGCTGGGCGGCAGGGCGAGCTCCCTGCGCAACCCGGCCGCGGCGTCCTGGAGGGCGTCGAGCAGCATGCGGACCTTGGTGTCCTCGACGCTGCGGCCCTCGCGGGCGGCCCGGCGCGCGGCCTCCAGCTGACGCTCGGCGTCGGCCAGGCGCTCGCGCAGGCGGCGCAGCTCGCTCTCCGTCGAGTTCCCCGCCGAGGCCGCGACGGACTTGGCCTCCTCGGCCTCCTTCTGGGCCTCCGCGGCACGCGCCTCGGCGGCCCTGGCCCGCTCGCGGGCGTCGTGCAGCCTGCGGCGCAGGTCGGAGATCTCCGAGCGGGACGACTTGAGCTGCTCGCGCAGCCGGTCGGCCTCCTCCTTGGCCGCGGCCTTCTGCGCGGCCAGCTGCTCGCGCAGCCGCGCGAGCGTCTGCTCCTGCGCGGAGCCCTCGGCCACCACGGCCGACTGCTCCAGGTCCGCGCGGGCGGCCTCGACCATGTCCACCCAGCCCGGCGGACGGGTCAGGTACGCGGCGGCGGCGACGAGGACGGGCTCCGCGGCCGGGGGCACCGTGCCCTCGGCGAGGCTCGCCACCAGCTCGGGCCAGCCGCTGCTCACCGCCTCGGCGACCAGCTCGCGGAACTTCTTGTCGGTCTCCAGCTGGGCCGCGATCGGCGCGCCCCCCAGCTTGGCTCGCTTGCGGGGATCGAACCTGGCGATCCCCCGCAGCGGCGGAGGCACCGAGGCTGCGGGCATCGACCCCAGCATCTGGGATGCCAGCTCCACGACATGTAAGCGAACCTGCTCGGGTAGCGGACGAGACAGGCCCTCTCCGGCTGAACTCATCACGGCCCCTACTCGGATCGGTCTTCACGTCAAGGGTACGGCTACCGGAACCTGACCCTGACCTGACCGGAACGCGGACGGCGGACGGCACGGGGATGAACCTTTTGTAGACAAGCGCTTGCTTTCAGGTATACGACTGTGCGCATCGCCTTGTGACGCACGCCACCCGGGAGACAGCGCGATGGAAGAGCAGCGCCGGCAGACCGAGGAGATGCGGACCTCCACCCGCGATCTCGGAGAGTTACGCGACCGGATGCGGGTGTGGCTCTCCGGCCGCCTGGGACTGCCCGTCGCAGTCTCCCCGATCTCCCACCCCCGCGGCAACGGCCTGTCCAGCGAGACCCTGCTCTTCGACGCCTCCTGGACGTCGGCCGAGGGCAGGCGAGAGGTGCGGTGCGTCGCCCGGATGGCCCCGGCGAGCGAGGCGGTGCCGGTCTTCCCCTGCTACGACCTCGGCAAACAGTTCGAGGTCATGCGGGTGGTCAGGGAACGCGCCGGGGTGCCCGCGCCCCGGACCCTGTGGTTCGAGCCCGACCCGGAGCCGATGGGCGCCCCGTTCTTCGTGATGGAGCGGCTCCTCGGGGACGTGCCGCCGGACATGACGCCCTACACCTTCGAGGGCTGGCTGCTCGACGCCTCCCCGGCCGACCGCGAGCGGCTGCAGCGGCACAGCGTCGAGATCCTGGCCAAGCTCCACGACGCCCCCTTCACCGCCGGGGAGCTGCGCCGGCTCCACATCGCCGGGCCGGGCTCCTCGGCGCTGCGCCGGCACGTCGACGACCAGCGGGCCTACTACGAGTGGGCGCACGGCGCGCTGCGGATCCCCCTGCTGGAGCGGGCCTTCGACTGGCTGGAGGACCACTGGCCCAAGGATCCCGGGCCCGACGTGCTGAGCTGGGGCGACGCCCGCATCGGCAACGTGATGTACCGCGACTTCACACCGGTGGCCGTGCTGGACTGGGAGATGGCCGCCGTCGCCCCGCGCGAGGTGGACCTCGGCTGGATGATCTTCCTGCACCGCTTCTTCCAGGACGTCGCCGAGGTCATGGGACTCCCCGGGCTGCCCGACTTCATGCGGCGCGAGGACGTGTGCCGGACCTACCGGGAGATCACCGGCTATGCGCCGCGTGACATGGACTTCTACGAGATGTACGCCGCGCTCCGGCACGGCGTCATCATGGCCCGCGTCTGGCACCGCCGCATCCATTTCGGCGAGCAGCCCATGCCCGACGACCCCGACGACCTGGTCCTGCACCGGGCGTCGATCGAACGCATGCTGGACGGGGCCTACTGGCACCGCTGATCCGGTCAGGAGAGGTGGCCGGCGTCGTAGACGATCAGCGCGATCTGCACCCGGTTGTTCAGCCGCAGTTTGGCCAGCACCCGGGAGACGTGTGCCTTGACCGTCGCGACGCTCATGTAGAGGTCGGCGGCGATCTCCGCGTTGGACCGGCCGCTGCCCACCGCCACCGCGACCTCACGCTCGCGGTCGCTGAGCTCGGCCAGCAGCGCGCGGGCGCGCTCGCGCCGCGACCCGGCGCCGCCCTCGGCGACGTGCGCGATGAGCTGGCGGGTCACCGCGGGCGACAGGATCGGCTCGCCCGCCCCCACCCGGCGGATCGCGGCGACCAGCTCGCCCGGCGGGGTGTCCTTCAGCAGGAACCCCGCCGCCCCCGCGCGCAGCGCCCGCAGCACCTGGGCGTCGGCGTGGAAGGTCGTCAGGATGACCACCTCGGGGGCGCCGGCGGCGGCGCGCAGGCCCTCGGTCGCGGCCAGCCCGTCGACCCTGGGCATCCGGATGTCCATCAGCACCACGTCGGGCCGGCACTCCGCCACCAGCCGCGGCACCTCGTCGCCGTCCGCGCCCTCCCCGACGACCACGAGGTCGGCGGCACCGC
Organism: Streptosporangium fragile; assembly: GCF_039534445.1. NCBI lineage: Bacteria > Bacillati > Actinomycetota > Actinomycetes > Streptosporangiales > Streptosporangiaceae > Streptosporangium > Streptosporangium fragile. The sequence goes on from NZ_BAAAVI010000046.1 coordinate 63,010, forward strand.
CCAGGATCATCGAGAGTCCGGCGCGGACGAGCGCGTCGTCGTCGACGATCAGCACGCGCGTCGGCGGTCCGGGAGGTGCCGGGTTCACGCCGATCACCGTAGCCGATCCGCGATCGCCCGGGGTCCGCGGCGGGGTGCCGGGCGGGTCACGCGGGCCACGGCAACCACGCGCTGAGCAGGAAACGGCCGTCGGTTCCCTTTCCGTAGCGGAGACGGCCGCCCATCAGCTCCGCGCGCTCGGTGAGCCCGATCAAGCCCGTCCCGCTCCCGGGGATGGCCTGCCCGGAGGTGACGCGGTTGCGGATCTCCAGGGTCAGCCCGTCGCCGGGGCCGCCGGCCACCGTGACGCCCACCGGGGCGTCCGCCGCGTGTTTGCGGGCGTTGGTCAGCCCTTCCTGGGTGATCCGGTAGGCGTTCCGCCCCAGCCGGGCGGGGGCGCCCGCGGGGTCGCCGACCCGCATGTCGAGCGTCACCTCCATGCCCGCCCGGCGGGACTCCTCGACGAGGCCGGCCAGGTCGGCCAGGGTCGGCTGGGGCCGGTCGGGGGTGGTGCCCTCCGCGCCGAGCCGGAGCACGCCGATGACCTCGCGCAGGTCCTGGAGCGCCTGATGCGCCCCCGCCCGGATGACCCCCGCGGCCCCGGCCACCTCGTCCTGCGCCATGTCGGAGCGGTATTCGAGCGCGCCCGCGTGCACGCTGAGCAGCGAGAGCCGGTGCGCGAGGACATCGTGCATCTCCCGGGCGATGCGCTCGCGCTCCAGGTGCCTGGCCCGCTCCACGCGCAGCTCCGCCTCCACCTCGGCGCGCTCGGCGCGGTCGCGCAGCGAGAGCACGAGCTGGCGCCTGGCCCGGACGAACATGCCCCAGGCGATGAGCACGATGTAGATCATCACGGACAGCGCCAGGTTCGCCCAGAACGGCAGCTCGGGGTCGGGCCGCCACCACAGGAAGGGCACGAGCGTGACCAGGTGCAGCCCACCCGTCAGGGCCACGTACGGGAACGGCCGGTGCACGGCCACGGTGAACAGGGCGACGCAGATGGGCCCGGCCGCGACGACGGACAGGAGCGAGACCGGGAGGAGCGCGAGCGCCAGCCCGACCGGCCAGCGGCGGCGCAGCCACACCATCGCGCACGCCGCCGCCCCGGTGACCTGGTCGGCGACGACGACCTGGTCCGAGACGACGACCAGCGGCGACGTGACGGTGTCGGAGCCCAGCTGGAGGGCCGTCAGCAGCCCCAGGCCCGCGGCCAGGAGGAAGACGGCGATGTCGACGATCCAGTCGCGGGTCGAGCGTCGCACGCCCACGCGCTCCTCCCGCTGCTCGCCGAGCATGACCGCGGGCAGCAGCCACCGATATTCCGTCACGCTCCCCGAGGTTAGAGCCGTGCCGGACCACCGTGGAAGCGACCAAAGTCGATGTCTCCGCCGACCTTGGGACGACGCGGCGGACCCCCTCCCGCCGTCAGGCTGGTGGCATGAAGGCCACCATCAAGATCCTCTCGATCCTCTGCCTCGTCCAGGCCGCCGGCGGCGTCGTCAGCAACGTCTGGGGCGACGGCCGGGGCTGGTACCTGGTCAACCACATCGGGTTCCTCGACGGGTACGAGATCTTCGCGAGCATCGTGGTGGGCGTGCTGGGCCTGGCGCTGGGCGCGGCGGCGTCCTCCGCCGGCGGACCGGCGGATCCCGGCCCCCCTCGGTAAATGTCGGTGAGGGCTTCTATGGTCGTGAACCGTGGACTACGCGGTGCAGGGGACGCTGGACGAGCTGGGCACACCGCTCAGCCAGATCACCTTCGTCGTGTTCGACCTGGAGACCACGGGTGTCTCCGCGGCCGAGCACGCGATCACCGAGATCGGCGCGGTGAAGGTGAGGGGTGGCGAGGTGCTCGGCGAGTTCGGCACCCTGGTCGACCCGGGCTCGCCGATCCCGCCGTTCATCTCGGTGCTGACCGGCATCACCGACAGCATGGTCGTGGCGGCGCCGAAGATCGAGTCGGTGCTCCCGGCGTTCCTGGAGTTCGCCGGCGGGGCCACCCTCGTGGCCCACAACGCGGGCTTCGACCTCGGCTTCATCAGGGCGGCCTGCGCCGCGCACGGCTACCCGCCACCCGCCCACCCCGTGGTCGACACCGTCGACCTGGCCCGCAAGCTCCTGACCCGCGACGAGGTGCCCAACTGCAAGCTGTCCACGCTGGCCAGGATGTTCAGCGGCACCGAGCCCTGTCACCGGGCCCTCGCCGACGCGCGGGCCACCGTCGACGTGCTGCACGCCCTGCTGGAGCGGGCGGGCTCGTTCGGGGTGCACACCTTCGAGGAGCTGAAGGGCTTCGTCCGCGCGCCCAGCCCGGAGCAGCGCCGCAAGCGGCACCTGGCCGACTCCGTGCCGACCGGTCCCGGCGTCTACGTCTTCGAGGACGAGAGCGGCGACCCGCTCTACGTCGGCAAGAGCACCAACCTCCGCCACCGCGTGCGCAGTTACTTCACGGCCGCCGAGACCCGGCCCCGCATCCGGGAGATGATCGGCATCGCCGCGCGGGTCCGGTCCATCGCCTGCGCGACCGCGCTGGAGGCCGAGGTGCGGGAGCTGAGGCTGATCGGCTCGGCGAAGCCGCGCTACAACCGCAGGTCGCGCTTCCCGGAGAAGATGTTCTGGATCAAGCTCACCGACGAGCACTTCCCCCGGCTGTCGATCGTCCGCGAGGTCAGAGACGACAACGCCTCCTACCTGGGCCCGTTCACCAGCACCAAGGCCGCCGAGGACGCCCGCACCGCGCTGCACGAGACCGTCCCGCTCCGGCAGTGCACCGAGCGGATCACACCCCGGAGCAGGCGTTCCGCCTGCGCGCTCGCGGAGATCGGCAAATGCGGGGCGCCCTGCGAGGGGCGCCAGAGCGTCGACGAGTACGCCGTGCACGTCGCGACGGCCCGCCGGGTGATGGAGCTGGACGCCGCCCCGGTCTTCTCCGCGATCGAGGCCCGGATGGAGCGCCTCGCCCTCGACCAGCGTTACGAGGAGGCCGCGGCCGACCGCGACCGGCTCGCCTCCTACGTCCGCACCTCGGCGCGCATGCAGCGGCTGCGGTCGCTGACCGCGATCCTCCAGCTGGTCGCGGCCGCCCCGGCGGCCGGCGACGCCTGGGACGTCCACGTCGTCCGCTACGGCCGGCTCGCCTCGGCGGGGGTCATGCCGCAGGGCGCCCACCCCGGCACGTTCGTCGACGCGCTGACGGCCACCGCGGAGACCGTCGTCCCCGGGCCGGGCCCCGTTCACGCGGCCGGCGCCGAGGAGACCGAGTGCATCCTGCGCTGGCTGGAGAGCCCCGGGGTGCGGCTGGTGCAGGTGGAGGGCACCTGGAGCCTGCCCGTGACCGGGGCCGGCCGGCTCAGGGAACGCATCGACCGGGCCTATCAGGCGGCCGAGCCGCGCCGCCCGCGCGAGGGCCGGCCGCTGCGCTGATAATTTCTGAGACGGCAAGACCGCACTCAACGAGGAGGAAGCTCGTGGTCACCGCGATCGTTCACATCAACGCCGAGGTGGACAAGATCCCCGAGGTCGCCCAGACGATCGCCGAGATCGACGGGGTGAGCGAGGTCTACTCCATCACCGGCGAGTACGACCTGCTGGCCGTGGTCCGCGTCGCCGCCTACGAGGAGATCGCCGAGGTCATCCCGGGGCGGCTGAACAAGGTGCCCGGCGTGCTGCGCACCGAGACCCACATCGCCTTCCGCACCTACTCCCGGCACGATCTCGACGCCGCCTTCTCGATCGGCCTCGACGAGACCAACTGACACCACCCGTGGCGGCCGGGGCCGGTGCCCCCGGCACACGGACGAGACCGGCACGCGTCACCCGGACGAGCACCGCTAAGCCGTTCCCGGGTGAGCCGTCCCCGGGCGGACCGGACCTGACCGGATCCCGTCCGGGACGGCAGGACCCGGACGAACCCCGTCCGAGCCCGCCGGGTAGGGCCGTGCACCGCTCGGGCGGGCGATGGGCCGCGTCTCGTCCGAATGGGCGCTCCCGGACCGGGCCTCGCCCAGTGTGGGCAGGCGGGCCCGCACCTCGAACCCGCCCTCGGGCAGGGCTCCCGCCTCCAGCGTGCCGCCGAACAGGGCGGCCCGCTCTCGTATGCCGAGCAGCCCGTGGCCGAACGCCGCCGAGGAGGCGGTCCGGCCGTCGTCGCGGACGAGCACCTCGAGCAGGCCCGGCCGCCAGCGCAGTGTGACGCGGGCCGAACTGGCCCCGGCGTGCCGCAGGGTGTTCTCCAGCGCCTCCTGGACGATCCGGTAGGCCGACAGTTCCAGGGCGAGCCCGACCTCGGCGGGACTGCCGTCCTCCTCCACGTCCACCCGCAGCCCCTCCGCCCGGACCCGGGCCACCAGGTCCGGCAGGTCGGACAGCTTGGGCTGCGGGGTCCTGCCGGCGGGTGAGCCCCCGTTGTCGAGCAGCGAGAGGGTCCGCTGGAGCTCGATGAGCGCCTGACGCCCGGACTCCTCGGCCACCCGCAGGGTCTCCCTGGCCCGCGCCGGATCCTTATCCATGATCATCCGGCCGGCGCCCACACCGAGCGTCATCATGCTGACCCCGTGAGCGACCACATCGTGCAGTTCCCAGGCGATGCGCGCCCGCCGCTCGGCGTACGTGGCACGGTCCAGCGCCTCCCGCTGGACGGCCAGCGTGGCCTCTCCCGACCGCATTCTCAAAAGCAGCCGTCTGCGCTCGTACAACAGGCCCGCCACGAGCAGGCAGAGGCCGAGCGCCACGCACGACAGCAGAACGGCCATCTGGTCATCAGGAAGGTCAACACGCCACATGAGCGCAATGTAGATCGCCCATGTCAGGGGCTACATCCCCTCACGGGGGGACATTCCATCCGCCCAAGAGAGGAGAGTGCCCGCGCGGAGGCCCGGAGCCCGGCCTCCGCCACGGGGTTCCGGCCCGCCCGGCCGGGCCCGCGGGCCGGGCTTCCGGCCCGCGGGGAGAGCGGGGTCAGGACCGCTTCAGCGAGCGGCTGACCTCGATCCAGCGGTCGAGGGTCTCGGCGGCGGCCCCCGAGTCGACGGCGCGCGTGGCGCGCTCGTAGCCCGCGGCCATCGCCGCGTTCAGGTCGTCGCCCGCGCCGTCGAGGGCGACCAGCGCCGCCGCGGCGTTGAGCAGCACCGCGTCGCGGACCGGGCCCGTCTTGCCGCGGACCAGGTCCCGTACGGCCTGGGCGTTGAACACCACGTCCCCGCCGCGCAACGCGTCGGGCGCCGACCTGGGGATGTCCAGGGCGGCCGGGTCGAAGACGGTCCGGTCGGCGCCGCCGTCGCGCACCACCCAGACCGTGGAGGTCGTCGCGGTGGTGAGCTCGTCCAGCCCGTCGTCGCCCCGGAAGACCAGCGCCGAGACCCCGCGCTCGGCGAAGACGCCCGCGACCACGGGGAGCATACCGGTGTCGAAGATGCCGATCGCCTGGGCGGCGGGCCGGGCCGGGTTGGTGAGCGGGCCCAGGAAGTTGAAGACGGTGGGGATGCCGAGCTCCTTGCGCGGCGGGCCGACGAAGCGCAGCGCCGGGTGGTAGACCGGCGCGAAGCAGAAGGCGATGCCGGCCTCGACGGCGACCCTCGCCGTGTCGGCCGGGGCCAGGTCGAGCACGATCCCCAGGTGCTCCAGCACGTCGGCGGCGCCGCAGGAGGACGAGGCCGCGCGGTTGCCGTGCTTGACCACGCGCGCGCCCGCCGCGGCGGCCACGATCGCGGCCATCGTGGAGACGTTGACCGTGTGGGCCCGGTCTCCGCCGGTGCCGACGATGTCGACGACCGGGCCCTCGACCGTCAGGGGGGTGGCCCGGTCCAGCATCGTGCGCGCCAGCCCGGTCACCTCCGCGACCGTCTCTCCCTTGGCCCGCAGCGCCACCATGAACCCGGCGATCTGCGCGGACGTGGCGGAGCCGGACATGATCTCGTTCATCGCCCAGGCGGTCTCGTCGGCCGTCAGGTGCTCGCCCGCGAGCAGGGCCGAGAGCAGCGCGGGCCAGGTGGTGCGCGCGTCCATGAGGATCTCCAGAAAGGTTCTACCGGACGGTCGGGAAGGTCGTCACCTGGCGGTCAGGCGGGTGGAGAGACGGCGGCGCATCAGGTCGGCGACGGTCTCCGCGAGGGCCACGGGGTCGATCGGCTGCGCCACGACGGCGTCGGCGCGGGACCACTCGGCCAGCCAGCGGTCGTCGCGGCGGGCGATCAGCAGGCAGATCGGCGGGCAGTCGTGGACCTCGTCCTTGGCCTGCCGGGCCACGCCCATCCCACCGGCCGGCTGGGCCTCGGCGTCGAGCACGGCGACGTCGATCTCACCCGAGTCGAAGTGCTGGACGACCTTGGGGTGGGTGGCGCACTCCACGATCTCCACGAGGGGCACGTCGCCCGCCGGGCGGCGGCCGATCGCCTGCCGCACCTTCTCCCGGATGCTCGCGTCGTCGCTGTAGACGAGGACCCTCATCTTGTCGTCGGTGGTCACGGTCGCGCTCACTATCCCTCGTCGATGTATGGTCACCTGGGATGCTACCGGTCACCTCGCCCGCGCACCCAGGGCAGAGGTGTCGGTGAGTGAATTGCCCCATAGATCCACATTAGGGTGACGATTGAACCCCCTATCGGGGGGTCGTGCGGCGACCCGAGCAGGGGAGCCGCAATAATGCTGCCCGTGGCGACAGCATCCGCAATTTCACCGAAGACGACAGCACATTCGTCTCGTAGACCAGATCTGGTCAGCGTCGGGACGATCATCTGGCTGTCCTCCGAGCTCATGTTCTTCGCGGCGCTGTTCGCGATGTACTTCACCATCCGGTCAGTGAGCATCGGCCAGGGTCTGCCCTGGCCGGAGGCTCATCTGAACGTCCCGTTCTCATTGGCCAACACGATCATCCTGGTCCTGTCGAGTGTGACCTGCCAGCTGGGCGTGTGGGCGGCCGAGAAGGGCCAGGTCGCCAAGCTGCGCTTCTGGTACATCGTCAGCTTCCTGATGGGCGCCGTCTTCGTCGGCGGCCAGCTGTACGAGTACAGCCAGCTGGTCCACGAGGGGCACACCCTGTCGCACAGCGCGTACGACTCGGTGTTCTACCTGACCACGGGCTTCCACGGCCTGCACGTGACCGGTGGACTGATCGCGTTCCTCTTCATGCTGGGACGCACGTACGCCGCGAAGCGCTTCACTCGTGAGCAAGCGACCAGCGCGATCGTCGTGTCCTACTACTGGCACTTTGTCGACGTGGTCTGGATCGGGCTTTTCGTGACCATCTATGGCATTCACTAAGGAATCGGGGATCTCTGTGAATAGGATCACCGCTGGACGGCGGCATCCCCTCGCGAGATACGCCGTCCTGCTCCTGGCCCTGGGACTGATCGGCGGGGTCTACACCGTCGCCCTGGCGGTTTCCTCCAGCCAGCAGGCCGACGCCGCCATCGCATCCGGCAGGGCCGACGACGTCGCAGAGGGCAAGAAGCTCTTCGAACAGAGCTGCTCCAGCTGCCACGGGCTCAACGCCGAGGGCACCCCCACGGGCCCGACCCTCGTCGGCGTCGGCGCCGCAGCCGTGGACTTCCAGGTCAGCAGCGGCCGCATGCCCCTGGCCAACCCCGGTTCGCAGGCCCCGCGCAAGCAGCCCGCGCCGTGGGTCAACGAGGACACCATCCGGCAGCTCTCGGCCTACATCCAGTCCCTCGGCGGCGGCCCGACCATCCCGACGAAGGAGCAGGTCGACCCCGCCAAGGGCAACGCCGCGAAGGGCGGCGAGCTGTTCCGCGCGAACTGCATCCAGTGCCACAACTTCGTCGGTGCCGGCGGCGCCCTCACCCAGGGCAAGTACGCCCCGCAGCTCAACCCGGCCACTCCGGAGCAGATCTACGAGGCCATGATCACCGGCCCGCAGGCGATGCCGGTGTTCAACGACAGCATCATCACTCCCGAGCAGAAGCGGGACATGATCGCCTACATCGTGAGCATGCGCCAGCAGACCGACCCGGGCGGCTCGGGTCTCGGTCGCATCGGCCCGGTCACCGAGGGCCTGGTGGCCTGGGTCGTCGGCCTCAGCCTGCTCTCCCTGGCCGCCATCTGGATCACCGCGAAGAAGCGACAGGCCAAATGACTGACATAAATCACGGCACAGACCAGCCGGAAGAACGCGTGCCCAAGCGCGTCATCGGCACCCCCTCGCCCGCGGCGAGCACCTCCCTGCTCGGCGCCAAGGAGCCGGCGGCCGGGGGCGTCCAGGTTCCCGGCGTGATCCCGCAGGACGAGAAGACGGCGAAGAAGGGCGAGCGGATCGCCGCCCTCTCCTTCACCGTCACCTTCCTCGCGGGCATCGCCTTCGTCGTCTCCTACGTGGTCTTCCAGGTCGGTGACATCAACTCGACGGCGATCTCCAACCTCGCGCTGGGCGGTTCGCTCACGGTGGCCCTGCTCGGGCTGGCCGTGGGCATGGTGACCTGGGTCCGCATGGTCATGCCGAAGTACAACCTGGTCCAGGAGCGCCACCCGATGGCCTCCGGCAGCGAGGCGCGGGCCTACGTCGGTGAGACCTTCCTGCAGGGCGCGGAGGAGAGCGGCATCACCAAGCGGCCGCTGCTCCGCCGCACGCTGCTGGCCGCCGCCGCCCCGCTGGGTCTGGCCCCGCTGGTCCTCCTGCGGGACCTGGGCCCCGCCTACAGCGACTTCCCCGCCAAGCTCCGGCACACCGTCTGGGGCGAGAAGACGAAGGACGGCAAGCCCCGCAAGCTCGTCGTCGAGGGCACCGGCGACCCCATCCGCGCGGCGGACTTCAACTCCCCCGGCGGCATCCTCTCGGTGGTGCCCGAGGGCTACGAGCACGACCTGAACGCACTGGCCAAGGCGACCCTCATCCTGATCAAGCTCCGTCCGGAGGAGATCAAGTCCGGGACGAACCTGAACTGGACGCACGACGGGATCATCGCGTACTCCAAGATCTGCACGCACGTCGGCTGCCCCGCGGCCCTGTACGAGCAGAGCACGCACCACATCCTGTGCCCGTGCCACCAGTCGACCTTCGACGCCGCCGACGGCGCCAAGGTCGTTTTCGGGCCGGCCGCCCGTCCTTTGCCGCAGCTTCCGATTTCCGTGGACAACGAGGGCTACCTCGTGGCCACGGGAGACTTCGCCGTCCCTGTCGGTCCCAGCTTCTGGGAGCGTGGCGACGCCGAGGCCGAGGTCCGTGAGAACGGAGGCCACGCATGAGCACCGGACCCGTTCCGAAGCCCATCGCGGGCGTGAGCAACTTCATCGACGAACGTGTGGGTGCCGGCAACTTCCTCAAGCGCAACCTGCGCAAGGTCTTCCCCGACCACTGGTCGTTCCTGCTGGGCGAGATCG
>NZ_BAAAVI010000047.1:0-8894 GCF_039534445.1 Streptosporangium fragile
ATAGCTCCTCACCCTTCCAGGTTCCGGAGCCTCCAACCAACCCGGGGTGATCCAAGGTAGTTCCACAGGTGCAGGTCAGCGTTTTCCACCTTGCTGCCCGCGAACTCGGCGGGAATATCGGGAAACTGGAGGTAGCCGCGCCAGCGCTTGGCGATGTTGTCGGCATAGGATTTGCCGACCAGGATCCGATCCAGGGTGAAGCCATCCCAGCTGTCCTGGTAGTCGACATCGTTGATGAAGGTGTCCATGCCTCCGTCATCCCAGTCGCCTGTATGGCCTTCGTACCAGTCAGACACCGCGGCGGTCATCGTCACCGGGTACGTCGTTGCCGGGTCGGCCAGGAACGCGGCGTCCGGCGTGAACACCAGGGTCTTTCCGTCCTCGGCGAGCGTGACGGCGGCCTTGCCGACCTTGCCCGCCTCCAGCGGGGCGCCTGCGTCGGCGGCTTTGGCGTCCTGCACCAGGGTCGGCCGCACCTCGGTCAGTGTCTTGCCGTTCTTGCCCATGATGGTAGGCCTGCCCGCGGCGTTCTTCTTGAATGAAAGCCCCTCGGGCAGGTCTACCGGAACTCGGAAGGAGACCGGGCTGGTGGGCCGTTCGGTAATGGTGATCTGCTGCCGGAACCCAGTGGGGTTCGCGGTCACCACCAAGTCACGGCCCTTGCCGTAGGCGTCGGGGTAGGTGGCGGCGTTGCCCTTCAGCGTGGGCTCGGGCAGCACCGACGGCGTGCTGATCTTCGCCGTGGCGTCGGCCGCCTGGCTCTTGAGCAGGGTCTTGTCCCGGCCGGCGGACAGGACAAGGTTCCCCCTGGTGGCCTTGGGCTTGATGGTGCCGTCCGCCTCGATGAGGGTGATGTCGATCGGCGTGAAGCCCTTGCCGTCGGCATTCTTGACGCGGATCGGCTGGGTGTGGAGTTCCATTCGGACCGTCTTGCCGTCCGGGCTGGCGTAGTACGTGGCGCTTTCCGAGCGCAGCGACTCGATCTCGACGCGCCGGTTGTCCTTCTTGGCCTGCGCCAGCGCTTCGCCGATGGGGGTGGGGGGACACTGGGCGGCGACGCTGTGGGGGTGGGAGATGGTGTGGGGCCTTGGGCGATCGCGGGCGCGCCCATGAGCGAGAGGGGCAGTGTCAGAGCCGTGATCATGGCAGCGCGACGGCGCGTCCGGGTGGATAAGCCAGACGCTGTTTGTGATGTGTTCACTCCAGCCTTTCGAACAGGTGTGGCAAAACGAAGTGATCATCACATGTGTAACGATCTATGTAAAGATCCCTTTTGGAGATGAAAAGGTGGGTTCCGTAAGCACCGGATGTGTGATCCTGGAGAATGCGACACGGCAATTGGCCAGGTCGGTAAAGCCTCCATGAGGCTTGTTGGTTGCAGCGGCGCGGCCAGTACTGTGCGTACTCCGTGATGGCCTTCGGTCGGCCAGTTGTTCGCTGTGGCGATGGAGCGCGTGGGCGGTGCTGGCCACGACCGGCCGAAGAGCCGCAGCGCGGCCGGCGTCAGGTGCCACGGAGGAGGCGGGCACGCGCATCGGTGTGTACATCGTCCTGTCGCTCCTGACGGGGGTACGCACCGAGGAACTGCGGGAGCTGTCGTGGTCGCACGTGGTGGGGTTCGCCGCCGATCGCAAGGCGTGGCTTCCCGTCACCGAAGCGGGGTGGGACTGCGAGGAGTACGCCATCTACGTGTGGCGGTCGGTCCGGCAGAGCGGCGACACCAAGACCGTCAAGCCCCGCCGGACTCTCAAGCTGCCTCAGCGCTGTGTCGAGGCGCTCCGGAAGCTCTGGGAGCACGACGGGCTCGATCAGCTCGACGACGCCGGCGGGGCCGCCGCGCGGCTGGTGTTCTGCACGAAGGACGGGACCGCGTTGAGCGCCGGTAACGTGCGGCGTGACTTCCGGAAGGTCGTCAAGAAGGCCGGACTTGTCGAGACCGAGTGGACGCCCAAGGAGATGCGGCACAGCTTCGTGTCCCTGCTGTCGGACTCCGGCGTTCCCATCGAACACATCTCCCGCCTGGTGGGTCACGCCAACACGGTGGTGACGGAGACGGTCTACCGTCGCCAGATCCGGCCCGTCATGGAAGAGGGCGCGACGGCGATGGACGGGATCTTCGGAAGGATCCTGGAGGCTTAGTCACTCAGTTAGTCACTCACGCCCCGTTTTCATGATCGGGGAGGGGACGTTTTCGCAGGTGGAGCCTAGGAGATTCGAACTCCTGACATCCTGCTTGCAAAGCAGGCGCTCTGCCAACTGAGCTAAGGCCCCCAGATTCAAGCCGATGATCCGGGAGATGCTCCCTGTGCACGGCTTGCTTCAGTCGTACACCGTAGCAACAGGAGCGGCTCCGGCGCCACTTGAGAGCTCCTGGCGCCGTGGCGACATCATGGTGAGGCAGGCGGATGTGAGCGGGTCCGGATACCTCCTGGCCGTCGTTGACGTTCGGCTTGTGATTCATGCTCTGATCTCGCGCGTGTCTTCCGGCTGGTCCGGCGGACCCTGGGCTGGACCACTCCGAAGACCATGTTCCAGAGGCGACCGATCGCCGTCCTGGCCGGTCAGGAGTCCACGCCGATCGGAGGCGCCGGTCGGTCGGGAACCCGGGGCGGTCAAGAACCCGGGTGGGCTGGGGGCGGGCCGCCCTGCGTCGCCTGGTCCGCCGCGGCGAGCTGGGCGGCGCGGGTGATGAGGTAGTCGCGCTCCGGGATGTTCGTCGTACGGCTCGCCGCCACCCGGTAGTCGGCGATGGCCGCCCGCCGGTCGCCGGCCATCTCCAGGAGGTGGGCCCGGGCCGCGTAGAAGCGGTGGTGCTCCGCCAGGCGTCCGTCGGCGTCGAGTGACCTGAGCATGTCGAGGCCGGTCGCGGCGCCGTGCACCATGGCCGCGGCGACGGCGCGGTTGAGCGAGACCATGGGGTTGTCGGACATGCGCTCCAGCAGGCCGTACAGCGCCAGGATCTGCGGCCAGTCGGTCTCCTCCGCCACTGGCGCCTCGTCGTGGAGCGCGGCTATCGCCGCCTGGAGCTGGTACGGGCCGACCGCGCCTTTGGCGAGAGTTCTGGTGATGAGCGCGACCCCTTCGGCGACGGCCGTAGCGTCCCACAGGCTCCGGTCCTGCTCCGCCAGCGGGATCGGGGTGCCGTCCGCACCGGTCCGTGCGAGGCGCCGGGCGTCGGTGAGCAGCATCAGCGCGAGAAGCCCGGCCACCTCGCAGTCGTCCGGAAGCAGGTCGTGGGCCATCCTGGCCAGCCGGATCGCTTCGCGGGACAGCTCCACGCGGTGCAGGTCGGGGCCGGAGCTGCTGGTGTAGCCCTCATTGAAGATCAGGTACAGCACGTGCAGCACCGAGCCGAGCCGCCGGGCCCGTTCCCCGGGGGCTGGCATGCGGAACGGGATGCCGGACGCCTTGATGCGCTGTTTGGCCCGGCTGATCCGCTGCGCCATGGTCGCCTCGGGCACCATGAACGCCTTGGCGATCTCAGCCGTGGTGAGACCGCCCACGGACCGCAGGGTGAGGGCGATCGCCGACGCCGGGGTCAGCGCGGGATGACAGCATAGGAAAAGCATGATCAGCGTGTCGTCCCGGCCCGTCTCGTACTCGTCGTCCGCCGGTGGCGCCGTCCGCCGGTCCGGGGGCGCCTGCGCGGCCACCAGTTCCTCACGGTGGCGCCGCGCCTGCTCGCTGCGCAGTTGCTCGGTCATCCGGCGGTACGCGACCTGGATGAGCCACCCCCGCGGATTGCCGGGTACGCCCTCATCGGGCCACTGGGCCGCGGCGTCCAGCAGCGACTCCTGAACCGCGTCCTCGGCGGCGTCGAAGTCTCCGAAGCGCCGGGTGAGCACACCGACGACCTGCGGCGCCAGTTCGCGCAGCAGGTCGTCGATGGCCGGGCTGTTCAGCGGTCACAGCTCCTCGGACGGACCGGACATCACCTGGCGTACCTGGATCGGCATGTTCAGCGGCTTCCCGCCGGGCCCGGGAGCGGCCGAGATGTAGGCTGCGAGCTCGATCACCCGCTCTGGGCTCTCGCAGTCGACGATCCAGTAGCCGACCAGGAACTCCTTCGTCTCAGGGTACGGACCGTCCGTGACGACGGGGGAGCCGCCGTCACCGGCCCGGACGATCTTGGCCTGTTCCGGACCCGCCAGCCCTTGCGCGTCCACGAACTCCCCGGCGTCGATGAGCTTCTTGTTCACCTCGTGCATGAACACGATGTGGGCCTTGACGTCCTCCGGGGGCCAGGTACCGAGCGGCGGGAGTTCGCTCTGCGCACCGAACTGCATCAGCAGCATGTATTTCATGTCTTCTTTCCTCGTCCCTTCATACGCGCCTTCTCCGGCGCCCTCACTTGTAGGTCGAAGCACACCCCCGCGTTCTCGACATCCCGGCGAGGATTCGCGGAAAAAATCAGCCGGAGTCCGCGGGGTACGCCTCCAGGCCTCCTCCATCCGCGGCTCGCGTTCGCGGGGTGCGGGGCGGAAGCGCACCACAGGGCACGGGACGGGAGCGCACCATGAGGCGCGGGATGGAAGCGCGCCCCGGGCCGTGGACAGCAGGGGTCCAGGGGTGTCGAGCCGACGCGTTCGTCGTCAGGGGACCGCGGCCGCGCCCCGGTGGGACCGGACGGTACGGGCAGTCTCGGGCTGAGGGCCTCAGCGGGCGGAGGCGCCCACCGCGGGCTCGGCCGGCACGCCGCCGAGAACCAGCTCGGGAAGGTCTGCCAGGGAGTCGAGGATGTGGGTGGCACCGCCGTTGAGGAGGCGCTCCTTGCTGTGCACTCCGGTGAGGAGGCCGGCGACCACCGACGCGCCGGACCGGCGGCCACAGAGCATCTCGCTCTCGGAGTCACCGGCGACCGCGACCTGGCGGACGTCCTCGATGCCGAGGCGCAGGACCGCGTTGAGGACCATGTCGGGCATGGGACGCCCACGTCCGGCATCCTCGGGGCAGAGCGCAAGGTCGATCTTGTCGGACCAGCTCAGAGCGGACAGCACACGCCCCAGCGTGGCCCGGCTGAACCCGGTGATGAAGCAGATCTTGATGTCGGCGTCGCGGAGTTTGTCGAGCGCCTCGACCGTACCGGGCAGCGGGACCAGACCCGCACGCTCGATGGCTCCCTCGAAGGAGCGCTCGAAGGTCAGGTTGGCCGCCTGCGCCTGGGCCTCGTTGTCCGGGAAGATGCCCCGGAAGACATCGATCTTCGGGCAGCCCCGGGACCGGTGCACATGCACCATGGCACGAGCGTACGCACCGGTCCCGGGCACGATGCCCTGCGTGGCGATCGCCTCGGCGAACGCCCGTTCGACCATGGCGATATCACCGATCGTGGTGCCTGCCAGATCCAGACAGGCAAGCCTGATGGGTGTTACTCCATCTTGGGCAAGGACCATGGAAGCACCCGAATCGGTAGCCGCGTCGATCAGTTCTCGCTGCCGGTGGCCTCGGTCCACAGGTCGAGCTCGGCTCGGTCGGCCTGCACCTTGCGCCAGACCAGCAGCCCCCCGACGGCGACGAGCGCCAGAACGAGCAACTTCTTCACGGTGTGACCCCACTTCTCGACAGTCTCACCTGCCGGGGTGAGACAACGCCCGGTTCCAATGGTTCCTTGCAGCCTAGCAAGGGATCGGGCCATGATCTGGTCAGCTCGAAAGGCCGATATGGCCGATCTACGCTAACCAGGTAATTCTCATTATCATGCCGTACGGCTCGTGCTCTGACGATCACGACTCGACGTGAGATCGATCGCAAAACCGATCCCGCTCTCACGATAACTCGCGTAGGGGCCCGCTCTGCTCGCCGGACGGCGGCCGGATTCCGGCCGCCGACGGCCGCCGAACCTCGTGCTCGGCCCTGACCAGCGTGTTCTCTCTCCCGGACGCGCTCGCGCGCCGCTGAATAATCACCGATCCCGATCGGCGTCGCGGGGCGAGACCCGTCAGACGTCCGCGACCAGGTCCGCGTAGTCGGGGTGCCGGGCGATCCAGCCCCTCACGAACCAGCAGAGCGGCACGACCTTCGCGCCCTCCGCGCGGACGGCGTCGAGTGCGACGCGGACGAGCGCGGCACCCACCCCGTTGCCCTCGTACTCCGGCTGGACCTCGGTGTGGGGGTAGACGATGACGCCGTCGCGCCGGACGAGTTCCAGCAGCCCAACCTGCTTGCCGTCCACCTCCGCGGCGTAGAAGTCGCCGCCGGGGGAGAGCTTGACGTCCACCTGCATGGGGTTCTCCTTCGTCAGACCGCCGTACGGCGGCGCCTGGGTCAGCGGACGCGGCACGGCGTTGATTCCCGAATCCCCGCGGGAACGGAAAGCCGGCCTGACTCTCCGGATGCCCGCCGGGCGGCGATCGGAACGGGGCTCCCGCGACGCGTCGGACCGGACTGATCCGGCTGCGGTCGTGGTAGCCGAGGAACGGGGCTCCCGCGACGCGTCGGACCGGACGGGCTACGCCGAGGCGCCCCGCCGGGCGTCGCGGGACACCGCGGCCTCGACGATGCGGTCCCAGAGCTCCGCGAGCGTGGCGGTCAGCGGGCGCCCGGCCGCGAACGCGTCGATCATCACTCCCTCGGTGACGACATCGAGGGTGAGTTCGACCGTCTCGGGCTCGGTCCACCTGTTGCGGGCGATCACGGAGGCAGCCGTTCCCCGCGCCCGGGCGATGTTGTGCAGGAAGAGCAGGTTGGCCGTCACCACCCACGGGGACGGTGACGGACCCTCCCATACGGGACCGTGGGAACCGTCATCCGGGACAGGAACACAGGGCTCACCGGGCCGGGCACGACCGTCCGGCCCACCGGCCCGGACACGGCCGCCGGACTCGTCCGTCCGGGCGAGACCGCCGGGCCCGTCCACCGAGGTGAGAGCGGCGGGCCGGGTCACCGGGCCGCCCGGGGGCGCTCCCACTCCGTCGAACGCCGGATCCTCGGCCATGAAGCGCACCCTTCCCACGCCGGTGCACGAGAGCGCCACCGTGCACATGGGGCACGGCCGCTGTGTGCTCCACAGCACGTGGTCGCCGATGTCGAGCTCGGTGGGGACGGCGGCCAGCACGTTCATCTCGGCGTGCGCCAGTGGGGTGCCCTGGAGCGCGTCGGCGCCTCCGGGCGCGTCGTAGACCCGGTCCCGCCCCTCGGCGACGATCTGACCTCGGGCGTCCGTCAGCACCGACCCGACGGCGAGCCCGCGAGCGGCCGACGACATGTGGGCGAGTTCCAGGCAACGTCGGAAGGCGGGGGCGAGAGCGCTCCACGCGTTCTGGAACCCAGGGGAGTGGGCTGTCGTCATGGCCGATGCACTGCCCGCTGTCTCCCTCATGATGCGGATCGCACCGGGGATTCACACCTCGTCTTTCGGGCGTGACGTACGAGATTTTACGGTGCGGCAGGAGAGGGGCGTACGGCACGGAGGGGAATGAGGAGTTATTTCCAATTTGTACCGTAAAAGCGCTCTAGGGCAATTCGGAGGACACACGCCGGGAACAACCGCCCGGCATCCGCACACGGACTCCCACTGCCGGGAAACATGATCGGATCGCTCCTGCCCGGTTTCCGCGCCGGGCCGTCCGGCGCCGTCCTCGGCCCCTGACCCCGGTCGCCCGTTCCGCCCCTGCTTCCGTCCCGGCTTCCGTCCCCGACCGTCCGCAGAGGTACGCCCGTGAGCGCTGCCGTCCGCGTACCCACATCCCCGCCCCGCCGTGGAGAGCGCGGTGGAGAACGCCGTTCTCCTGCCCCCGCCGGCGAGCTCGGCTACACCGACACCGCGCGGTTCGACCACGACGTGCACGAGGTGATCGGCGAGCGCCTCGGGGATCCGGTGATCGACCGGACGGGCCCGAGCTTCTGCGACTCGACCGGGGTTCAGATCTCCTCGACGGTTCGCAAGGTCGTGCGGGACCGGGCGACCGGCTCGTACTGGCCGGCCCGCACTCCCCGCTCGCGAGGCTCCTGCATCCGACCGGGCCACCCGGGCGTTCGACGTGCGGTCCACCGCCGCCGACGCCGTCGTGACCCCGCGCCCCGGCTGACCCTCCCGGGCTCCGCCGGTCACACTCCAGATATTTCCGCTTTACATACTTTTGAGCGGCTTTAGCGTGACTCCTGGATCTCAATATCACCGCGAAAACGGGCACGTGAACATCTCGTGCGCCCAGAGGGTCGTAAGTTGGCAAGGAGCGGGCAGGTGTCTAGCATCGTGTAACTCGTCAGCAACGCCCTGATTCTGGAGCACGTCGGCTCGACCCCCGGTGACAGCCAGACAAGGCGGTGTCAAGGGGGTGTCGTGAGCGGCGACCACGGCCGGCAGTGGCCGATCGACGAGGATCTCACCGCACTGCGAGAGCGTCTTCAGCGCTACGCGGCCCAGGCCGGCATGCGGGGCGATCGCCTGGACGACCTGCTCCTCGCGGCCAACGAGGCGGTCATCAACGTCCTGGAGCACGGCGGAGGCAAGGGCACCCTGAGCATCTGGCGGAACGACACCTCCCTGACCGTCGACGTCACCGACACCGTCGGTCGCCTCGCGTCCGGGCAGGTCCCGCGGGAGCGGCCCACGGGCACCGTCCGGGGGTTCGGGCTGTGGCTGATGAGCCAACTGTGTGACGAGCTCACCATCCAGCAGGCCGGGGAAGGCTCGCGTGTCCGGCTGCGCATGCTCCTGTCCTCTCCGCCGCCCCGGAACGGCGCCTCAAGCCCGGGCGGCTCCCGTGCTGACGGACCCCCTGCCCCGGACGGCTCTCCTGGCCGGAATCCCGGGCAGCTCCCGCTCTGACGACCACCCCCGCCCCGGGCGGCTCCCACTCCGACAGCCACCCCCGGCCCGGCTCCCCTGCGCACGATGAGCTCGCGGTGAGCTCGCGGTGAGCTCGCGGTGAGCTCGCGGTGAGCTCGCGGTG
>NZ_BAAAVI010000047.1:8992-72271 GCF_039534445.1 Streptosporangium fragile
TGAGCTCGCGGTGAGCTCGCGGTGAGCTCGCGGTGAGCTCGCGGTGAGCTCGCGGTGAGCTCGCGGCGGTGAAGCCGATGCGGTCCGGTCCACGATCGGACGCGAAGACCGCCGGTGGATCGGATCCGCCCGCGCCGAATTCCCCGGTCCGCCTCTTCCCGGCTCATCTCGGTGACCGACCGGCCACCCCGCCGGCCCGCTTCTCCCCCGCCGGGTGACCACGGTTCCCAGACCGCCTCACCCTGGCCGACCGGCCACCCCGCCGGCTCACTGCGTCCCCGCCGGGTGACCGTGGTCCGGTTCAGGGGCGGCCCCGAGGATTTACGGGCCGGGTGGTAATCAGGAGCGCCCGGGAGGGACTACTCGGTGTGGACGATCCCCAAGAACGATTCACCGGCCTCTATGACCGCCACTACCGGGGCGTGCTGGGCTATGCCCTGCTGCGCGCCGAGCACGGCGTGGCGGAGGACGTGTCCAGTGAGACCTTCCTGATCGCCTGGCGGCGTCTCGACGAACTGCCCGATCCACCGTTGCCGTGGCTGCTGGGCGTGACGCGCAACCTGCTGGCCAAGCAACGCGACTCGCGTCACCGGCGGCAGGCGCTCGTCGATCGGATCGCGGCGCTCACCACCTCTCAGGACCACCTGATCTGGGACATCGCCGAGCACGTGGTGGACCGGGACACCGCGCTCGCCGTCCTGGCCGCCCTGCCGGAACAGGACGTGGAGGTGATGGCCCTCGCCACCTGGCACGGGCTCCCGCCCGATCAGGCCGCGACCGTCATGGGCTGCTCGACCCGTACGTACAACGTCAGGCTCCACCGGGCCCGCAAGCGCCTGGGCAGGGCGCTGCGCACCGAGGCGGGGACGAGGGCCGCGCAGCTCCGCCCGCGCCCGTCTCTCCGAGGAGGCCTGATGTCGTACCCACCCCGCCGCTCCCGCGAGGAACCGTCCTGCCGAGCCAGCAAGGAGGAAGACATGACCGACCGCATGTTCGCCCGGCTCAAGCCCGTGGAGCTGGACGAGCTGACCGACGAGGCCTACCGCCGCCGCCGTTCGGACGATCTCGCCCGCGCGTTCCGGACTCCCCGTTCCCCCCAGCCCACCCGGAGGTTCACGATGCCCCGCCGTCCGTTCCTGATCACCGCCACCGTGGCCGCCGCCGGGCTCGCCGCCGCCGTGATCGCCGTTCCCGGCCTCGTCTCCGGGGACTCCTCTCCGGGCGGAACCCCCGCCGCGGTCCCGCGGACCTCGCAGGCCGTGGACGCCGCGGGCTCGCAGCCGCTGGACGCCCGGTCCTTCCTCCTCGCGGCGGCCGAGACCGCGGCCCGCGAACCGGCCAGCTCGGGCCGCTACTGGTACACCCGCGAGCGCGTCTTCGAGAAGATCCGGGTGGCGGAGGGCGAGTACACGGCCGAGGCCAAGGCTCTGCTCAAGGAGTGGGAGGCGACGCAGAAGGCCCTGAAGGACAAGCCCGAGGAGCTCAAGGCCGCCACCGAGGAGTTCGAGAAGAAGAGCTACGAGCTGAAGACCTCGCAGGTGCCGTACGACGCGACCGCCGCCTACACCAAGGATTTCTGGCGCGCGCGTGAGAAGGGCGCCACCAGCCGCACGGTCGGCAACCAGGACGTGAAGATCACGTTCAGGACCCCGGAGGACGAGGCGAAATGGAAGGAGGCGGGTTCACCGGTCCTGCGGGACGACAGGCCGCGCACCGGCGACGACACCACGGAACGGGTCCTGTCCATCGACAACCCAGGCCTGAACGTCAGGAACGTGGCCGAACTGCCGACCGGCAAGAAGGATCTGGAGCGCCGGCTGCGGAGCCTGTACGGCCGGAAGCCCTCCGGTGGCGGCGGGAAGGCGACGTTCGACATGTACCTGTGGCAGACAGGTCTGGACCTGATGGCGGCGCCGATCACGCCGGGGACCCGGTCCGCCCTGTTCCAGGTGCTGGCCGGACAGTCGGGCCTCCGGTCGCAGGGAACGGTCACCGACGCGTTGGGGCGCGCAGGGGTCGCTCTCACGACGAGTGACACCTCCGAGGAGGGCACGTTCGAGTTCCGCCTGATCCTGGACGAGAAGACCGCGGAACTGCTGGAGTACTCGGTCGCCGAGCAGGGGGAGTCCTCCCCGCTCGTGCAGGTGGCCTACGAGGACATGGGCTGGGTGGACCGCCTGGGTGAGCGCCCGCGCGACTAGCTCCCCGCGCCTCTTCCTCTCCCTTCCTCCGGGAACCCCGGGGGCCCCGGTCGGGACTCCGCCACAAGCCGAGGACTCCGCCACGGGCCCGGTCCCGGTGGGCTTTCCACCGGGACCGCCACGGAGGTCATCCCGTTCCGGTGCCCCGCCCCTGCGCGGCCGTCACGGCCTCCACCCCCAGCGGGATCTCGAAGTGGACGGTCTGGAAGTGCTCGTGGTCGCCGTCACGGGCGTCGTGGACCACCGTGGCCAGCGACCGCCAGAACGCCTCCGCGCCGTCCACCCGGGTGTCGGTGTGCAGGTAGAGGGCCTCGTACCCGCCGACGTCCGCAACGAATCGGCACGCGAGCCCGACCATGGCCCTGGCCAGGCCGTGACGCCGGTGCTCGGGCCGGACGTAGACGCGGAAAAGCTGGGCGGTGGTCTCCGCGGGGTAGCGGTCGGCGAGGAACCGCGGGTGCGGCGGGCACGAAGGGCCCCCGGCCCTGACCGCGGTGGTTCCGACGACCTCCCCGCCCTTGGTGGCCACGAAGAGGGCGTGCCTGGCCGGACGGAGATAGACACCGTCGAGGTCGATGACGTCCCGGTGCCATTCCGGGCGGTAGCCGTACCCGAACTCACGGTAGAAGGTGTCGAGCATGACGCCGCGCGCGCCTTCCAGGTGCTCGGCCTCGGCCAGGTGGACATCGTAGGGACTCATGTTCGGTTCTCCTGGTAGACGTGTGGATCGAGGAGGTCGCGGGTCAGCGGGTGGCGGGGCCGGTCGAGGACGTGCGCGACGGCGCCCTCCTCCACGACCCTTCCCGCTGAGAGGATCACGACGTGATCCGCCAGCCGCGCGACGACACCCATGTCATGGCTGATCAGTACGAGGGTGAGGCCGAACGCCTGGCGGAGCTCGTCGAGCAGGTCGAGGACCCCGGCCTGGGTGACCATGTCCAGGCCCGAGGTGATCTCGTCGCAGACGAGGACGTCGGGGGAGGCCAGCAGCGCGCGGGCGAGAGCCGCGCGCTGGAGTTCCCCGCCGGACAGTCCCCCGGGCCGGCGGGTCGCCGTGGCCGGGTCGAGCCTGACGTGCCGGAACATCTCCAGCGCCGCGTCCCGCGCCACGCCCGGGCTCAGGCCGCGCAACCGTACGGCGGTGCGGCTCACCTGGTCGACCACCGTCCGGTTCCGGTCGAAGGAGGCGTGCGCGTCCTGGAAGACGTACTGCACGCGGGCGATGTCCTCGCGGCGCCGACGCGACAGTGAGGGCGCCAGCGGTCGCCCGTCGAGCAGTACGGCACCCCGTGTGGGTTCGTGCAACCCCGCGATGCAGCGGGCGAGGGTGGTCTTCCCGCTGCCCGAACGCCCGACCAGCGCCAGGCACCGACCGGCGGCCACCCGCAGTGACACGTCATGGAGCACCGTGGTCGCGCGGTGCCCGGCGGTCAGGCCGTCCACGGCCAGCCGCGCCGGGGCCGGCGAGGCTCCCCCGGGGCACGGGTCCACCGAACCGGGAGACGCGTTCTCCGGGGTGAGAGGCGGGCCGGCCGGGTCGGAAGACGGGTTCCCCGGGCCGGGAGGCGGGTTCACCGGGAGCCGGGCGGCGAGAAGCCGCCGGGTGTAGTCGTGCCGGGGCCGGCTGAGCACCTGCTGAGCCGGACCGCTCTCCACCGCCCGGCCGTCGGACAGGACGACGACGTGATCGGCGAGTGCGCACACCACGTCCAGGTCGTGGCTGAGCAGCACCACGGCGATGCCCTGGCGGGTGAGGCCCTTCAGCTCGTCGATGATCTCCCGCTTGGTGATGGCGTCCTGGCCGGTGGTGGGTTCGTCCGCCACGATCGCCGATGGAGTGGTGAGGAGGGTCTGGGCAAGCACCAGGCGCTGCTGCTGGCCCCCGGAGAGCTGGTGCGGGTAGCGGCGGAGCAGGTCCTCACCCGTGGGCAGTTCCGCACGGCGGAGCACGGACGCGATGCGCTCCGCCTCGGCCTCCCGGCGGACGCGCCACCGGGCGAGGACCCTTTCCGGCCCGCGTCGGCGGGTGCCGCCTCCTTCCGCCCTTCCCAGCCCTTCCGCCCTTCCCCGCCCTCCCGGTCCTTCCGGCTTTTCCGGTCCTTCCGGCTTTTCCGGTCCTCCCGATCCGTGCCGCCGCGTGCCGGGCTCCCGCACCCCGTACGCCCGGGCGGCCTCCTCCGGCCCATGCCGCCGGGCGATCTCGCGGAGCACCGCGCCGACGCGGCGGACCGGGTTGAGCACCGACGCGGGGTGCTGTGGCAGACAGCCCACCGTGCCGGTCACCTCGACCGTCCCGGACAGGACCACGCCGGGTGCGTGCTCGCCGAGCAGCGCCCGGCCGATCGTGGTCTTGCCGCTGCCCGAGGCGCCGACCAGGGCGAGCACCTCGCCGGAGGCGAGCTCGAAGGAGACGCCGTCGACCAGCGTGCGGCCGCCGGCTTCGGCGCGCAGCCCCACGACGCGGATCACCTGGCCTCCCCACGGCGCCGCTGTGCCCCGTCGAAGAGCAGGTTCAGCCCGACGGCCAGCATGACGACGAGCAGGGCCGGGACGACGACCGCCCAGGGCTGGAGGAACATGCCGGTACGGTTGCGATCGACCATCACGGCCCAGTCGCTGGCGTCCGGCGGCACGCCGACGCCCAGGAAGCCCGCCGTCGCGACGAGGTAGAGCGCTCCGACGACGCGGACGCCCAGGTCCGCCAGGAGCGTGCGGAGCATCGACCGGCCCACGTACCCGATCGCCCGGCGCCACCAGGTCTCGCCCTGGAGCCGCATCGCCTCCATGGCGGGCCGTGCGGCGATCTCCAGGGCCGCCGCGCGGGAGATGCGGGCCACCTCCGGTGCGCTGATCACGGCGACGATGGCGATCAGGGTGAGCGGTCCGGGCGGGACGGTCGCGGCCAGCAGGATGAGCAGCAGCAGCGAGGGGATGGCCAGCAGCAGGTCGAGGGGGCGCATCAGCAGTTCGTCGAGCCACCGGCGCCGGGTCATCGCGGCCAGCACGCCCAGCGGCGTGCCGACGAGGTAGGCCAGGGCGGTGGCGGTCAGCGCGACCGTCACGACCGTCCTGCCGCCGAGGAGCACCTGCTCTCCCACGTCGCGCCCGACGAAGTCCGTTCCCAGGAAGGGGCCCTGGGAGAACGAGACACCGCGAGGGCTCGGCTCTCCCACCAGCAGCGGGCCGGCGAGGGCGATCACCGCCGGCACACCCAGCAGCACACCGCCCAGCCCCCACCTCAGTACCGGCCCCACGCCGCGCCTCCCGCCGCGTCCCGGCACCGGCCCCACGCCGCGCCTCCCGCCGGGTCCCGGCACCGGCCTCACGCCGCGCCTCCCGCGCGCGGGGCCAGACGGAAGGCGACGACGTCGGCGACGAGGTTCACGGACACGGTCGTGGCCGCGAAGACCAGGGCGAGCCCCTGGATCACCGGGATGTCCCGGGCGGAGACCGCGCTGATCAGCGAGGTGCCGAGGCCGGGGATGACGAAAACGGCCTCGACGGCGATCACACCGCCGAGGAGCCAGTCCGTGGTACGGGCGAGTTGCTGCACGGCCGGCGCCACCGCGTTGGGCAGCGCGTGCGCCAGCCTCACCCGCCGGACCGGTAGCCCGAGCCGCAGGGCATGGCGGACGTAGTCGGAGCGCAGGGCATCGATCATCCCGGCCCGGACCAGCCGGCTGATCGAGCAGATCGGCCGGGCGAGCAGGGCGAGGAGGGGCAGCACCAGCACGGCCGGCTGCGCGAGCAGGTTCGGGCCGACGCCCACCGCGGTGGGCGGGAGCCAGCCGAGCCTGAGCGCGAACAGCGCCACCAGCATGACGGCGAGGGCGAACTCCGGCACCGAGTACAGGCCGATGCCGACCGATGTGAGCACCCGGTCCAGCAGCCGGCCCTCGCGGATCGCGGCGACCACGCCGACGGCCACGGCCAGCGGCACCAGGAGCAGCAGGGTGATCGCGGCGAGTTGGACGGTCGGCCCGCCGGCGTCGGCGAGGAAGCCGGTGACCGGGCGCCCGGCCGTCAGGGACGACCCGAGGTCGCCGTGGAGAAGCCCGAGCAGCCAGTCGGCGTAGCGCGCCGGTGCGGGCCGGTCGAGCCCGAGCTCCCGGCGGATCTGCTCGATCCGCTCCGGGTCGGGTGTGTCACCGGCCAGCACCACGGCGGCGTCCCCGGGCAGCGCCTCGGTGAGGGCGAACACCAGCGTCGCGACCGCGAGGATCTGCGCCAGGCCGAGCAGCAGGCGCCGCCCGGCGTACCGCGGCAGGCTCACGCCAGCCAGACCTTGTCGAACCGGGCCCAGTCGAGGGTGTTGGCCGGGGCGTCGACGATGCCGCCCACCCCCGGCGCGGTGGCGACGAGCCAGTCGGCGAAGCCCCAGACGAGATAGCCGCCCTCGGCGTGCTGCATGCGCTGCATCTCGGCGTACACGTCGCGGCGTGCCTTCTCGTCGGCGAGCGAGACGGCCTTGGCGTAGAGCGCGTCGAACTCCGAGCGCTTCCACTTGGTGATGTTGGTGGTGGACGTGGAGAGCAGGCGTTGCGAGAAGTGGGACTCGATGGGCATCGCGCCGGAGCGGAAGCAGCACAGGCTGCCCTTGTCGAGGACGTCCTTCCAGTAGGTGTCCTTGTCGCCCACGGCGACCTTGACGTCGAGTCCGGCCTGCCGCATCTGGTCGGCGAAGACGCTCGCGGACTCCACGAAGCCACTGGCCGCCTCCGAGGTGTCGAGCTGCACCTTCAGTCCCTTCGCGCCGGCCTTCTCCACCAGCCACTTCGCCCGGTCCAGGTCCCGGGTGCGCTGCGGGATCTCCTCGGCGTAGTACTGGTAGCCCTTGCCGAACAGGTCGTTGCCGACCTGCCCGGCCCCGGCCAGGACGGTGTCGACCAACTGCCGGCGGTCGGCCAGCAGGAACATGGCCTCGCGCAGGTCGGGGTCGTTGAAGGGCGGACGGTCCAGCTTCATCGCGAAGGCCTGCATGCCGCTGTTGGTGAGCCGGGTGATGGTCAGGCGGTCGTTGCCCTGGTAGGTGCGGGCGGTGGTGGCGGTGATGTCGTGGGCGTAGTCGACCTGCCCGCCGAGGAGCGCGTTGACGCGGGCCGACTCCTCGTTGCTGATCAGGTACTGCAACTCGTCGACGTGGGGGGCGCCCTCCCAGTAGTCGGGGTTGCGCTTGAGCAGCAGGGAACGACCGGGCTCGAAGGACCCGAAGCTGAACGGCCCGGACCCGATCGGCCTGGTGAAGTCCTCGGCGCCCTCGGGGACGACGAACACGCCGAAGGCGGCCATCACATTGGGGAACTCGGCGAACGGCTGCTTGAGCGCGAACTCGACGGTGCGGTCGTCGACGGCCTTGCTGCGGGACAGGTCGATCACCGCCAGGCTGGCCCTGGCGCGGAAGGCGCGGGCGGGGTCGCCGATGCGGGCGTAGCTGTACAGGACGTCGGCGGCGCGGACGGGTTTGCCGTTGTGGAAGTTCGCCTGGCGGAGGGTAATCCGCCACGTGGTGAGGTCGGCGTTCGCCTCCCAGCGTTCGGCGAGCCGGGGCCGGACGGACAGGTCGGGGCCGTAGTCGGCGAGCTTGTCGAACAGCGCCTTGGAGCGCGAGGCCTCGACGAACAGGTTGGACAGGTGCGGATCAAGGGTCTCCTGGGCCCCGCCCCCGGCGAACGCGACGCGCAGCCGGCCCCCCTTGCGCGGCCGGCCCGTCGCGGCGGTCCCGGTCGCGGAGGAGCCGGTGCCGCACCCGGCGAGCAGGGCGGCGGACAGGCCTGCGGTGGCACCGAGGAAGGCACGGCGGTTCATGGAGTGCATGGGGGTGGGTCCTTTCATGGGTGGAGCACCGTGGCCGTGCCACGGTCATGAGGTCGTGGCCGTGCCACGACGTGGAGCCGGTCACCGGACGGGTCGGCGCCGGACCGGCGTACGAGGGCGTCAGCGAGGCGACCGGCCCGGTGGCCGGATCCGGGATCGGGGAACCGGAACCCGTGCAGTTCGGGGTCGTCGGCGGGGAGGTTCACGGCCCAGCCGTCCTCTCCGGCAGGCGGACACGGCGTACGGCGAGCGCGGACCCCAGCCCCAGCGCCGCGCAGAGGACCCAGGCGAGCCCGCCGGCCGTGTCGCCCGCCCAGCCGATGACGACGTTGCCCACCGCGGCGACCAGACCCGAGGCGAGGTAGAACATCCCGAAGAGGGTGCCGGTGACCCCCTCCCTGCCGAAGGCGGGGATCAGTTCCAGCACGAACGGCTGCGCGATCATCACGCCCAGGGCCAGCCCGAACGCGGCCACGAGCACCGGGACCAGGCCGGGCAGCAGCGGGACCAGGAAGGCGGCGCCCATCACCGCCAGGCCGAGCGCGATGGCGTCACCCCGGCTGACGCAGTCCTTCAGCCGGCGCGTGACCCGCACCTGGAGCAGCAGCGTGGCGACGGTGGACACCAGGAACAGCGCCGCCACGGAGGCGGCCGATCCGGTGACCTGTTCCGCCCGCATCGGCAGGATCAGGTAGAGCTGGTTCTGCAGCGCGAACATCCCGCTCAGCGCCAGCGTGAAGGCGACGAACCCGCGGGCGGCCAGGCATTCCCGCCAGTCGCCGAGCACCGGCCCCGCGCCGGGCGGGACGGGCCGCGGGGGCAGCGTCAACGCCTGCGCCACCGTCAGCCCGGCGAAGATCAGGGCCGCGACCGTCGCCGCCACCCGGAAGTCGAGCAGCAGCAACGCGCTCCCCAGCAGCGGACCGAGCAGCGCCCCGGTGTTGGCGAACACGTTGAACAGGGAGAACGCCTCCGCGCGGCGGTCGCCTGCCTCGGTCGCCAGGTAGGCCCGCACAGCCGGGTTGAACAGCGCCCCGGCCAGACCCGACAGGACCGAGGCGCCGAGCAGCACGGGCAGCGAGCCGTCGAGCGCGAAGAGGCCGAAGCCCACGGCACGCAGGCCGCACCCCACGATGATGACCGTCCGCGCGCCGATCCTGTCGGAGGCCGTCCCGCCGATCAGGAACAGGCCCTGCTGGCTGAGGTTGCGGACGCCGAGCACCACCCCCACGACCGCGGCCGACAGCCCCAGGGTCCCGCCGAGGTAGCCGGCGAGATAGGGCACCAGCAGGTAGAAGCCGGTGTTGACCCCCATCTGGTTCACCAGCAGGAGCCGTACGGACAGCGGGAAGGACCGGAACGTCTTCATGCCGCCGACCGGACCCCGAGCCCGGGGCGGCCGGTCGGAGCGGCGAGCACCGTCTCACCGGCCGCTCGCACCATGTCCGTGTCGAGCACGGCGGGGAACAGGTGACCGCTCTCCACGAACCACGGCTCGCCGGTCACGCCGATGGCGGAGGCCCCGCCTCCGCTCACGCTCCCGCCGGTCCCGCCGGTGCCGGAGGCCCCGCCTCCGCAACCGACCGGCTCGACGCCGGCCCCGGGACCGGTCGGCGGCCCCTCCGGCAGGGCCGGGACGTCGCCGGCCCCCATGGTGATCACATCGTCGGCGGGGAGCGGGGAGTGCCCGGAGGCGCTCCCCGGGACGTGCGGGCAGCGATGCGGTTCACAGGCCGGGAAGGTGAGCCGGTGCCCCTCCGCCGGGGTCGCCCTCGGGGAGCGGACGCGCAACGCCCCTCCCCACTTCTCGACCATCAACGGGTGCCCCAAGACGCCTTCCCAGCCACGCGACCAGATACCAGAAAATGATAATGAGTTTCATTTCATTGGCAACCCTCCGCCGGGAAACACCCGGGATCACCACCGGGAGTGTTCGGGCGAGCTCTCCTCGTGCAGGAAGCGGGTCGGGGAACCGGCCACGCCCCGTCCGCGCTCGTGAAGTGGTCGATCGGGAAGCGGAAGAGCGGGCGCCACCCGGATCCGGGCCGCGACAGGCCGTTCCACCGGCGGGGCCGGGGCCCGTCCGCCCCGGTCCGCGCGGGGCGGCGGCGGATTCCGAGGGCGCCGTGTCCCGAGCGGTGGCTGATACGGCTCCCTTCAGCGCCGGACGCGGATCACCCCTCTTCACCGTCGCGGCGGCGATCGGGGAAGATGGCGGGACACCGCGCGTCAGGACACCGCGGAGGCCGTGGAAGCCGGCGCCGCCGGACGAGGCCCTCGCGGTCGGGCACGGCGCACGTCCCCGGCGCGACCGGCTGCGTAGACGAACCAGATAAACCGGATGAACAGGAGAATCGGTGGAGCTGCCCTACGACGCGGTGCTGTGCGACTTCGACGGTGTGATCCGCCACTACGACGCCGGCAGGCTGACCGCGCTCGAACGCGACTGCGGACTCGCCGAAGGGACCACGATGAAGATCGCCCTGGCGCCCGAGCTGCTGCTCCCCGTGTCCCAAGGGCAGATCACGACCGACCAGTGGACGGCCTCGATCGTCGCCGAACTGGAGCGCCTGCTCGGCTCCGCCGAGAAGGCCGCGGCGCTGGGAAGGGCGTTCGCCGAGGCCCGTGCCCAGGTGGACGAGGAGGTCCTCGATCTGCTGCGCCAGGCTCAGGCGCGGGTGCCGGTGGTGCTGGTGACCAACGCGACGGTCCAGTTGGAGGATGACCTCCGGGCTCTGGGCCTCGCGCACTTCTTCGACGAGGTCGTGAGCAGCGCCCGGGTCGGGACGGTCAAACCCGGGCGGCGGATCTACGAGATCGCGGCCGAGCGGGCGGGGGTGCCCCCCGCGCGATGCCTTTTCGTGGACGATCGCCGGGAGAACGTCGAGGCCGCCCGCGTGCTCGGCATGACCGGCGTGTTCTATCGCGAGGTCGCGAACCTGCGCGAGGCGCTGGCCCCACTGCTGGACGGGGACCGCGGCCCGGCCTCCTCGTAACCGGGCCGGGATCGGCGGATCACGGCCTGCCCCCGACCGGCACCCGGCGGACGCGGACGCGAGCGGTCGTACGTCTCCGTCGCCGTACCCGTTGCGCCCACTGCGGTACGCCATGCTCCCGGCGCCGGCCAAGTGCGGTCCCGCACGTCCTTCCCCGCTCTTTGCGATCTTCGGCAGCACGGGGACGACCGCCCCGGCCGACTACCGGCGGCGGCCGCGGAACGTCCGGCGCAGGTCGTCGACCCACGCGTCGGGGATCTCCCAGGGGATGAAGTGGCCACCGCGGTCGTGCGCGGTGAGGTTGACGTGGTGGTACCACGCCGCGCGGTCGGTGCCGAGGAAGTGCTGGACGCGCTGGTCGGTGCTGACACCCGGCGGGTTCTCGTAGCCGACGAACGTGATGCCGGTGGGCGCCTCGATCACCGGCTGCCGGTCGTGGGACGGCGTCCACGGGTACCGGTTGTTGGAGGCCGACCATGCCGCCGGTCACCTCGATGTCGTAGCCGGTCTCCTCCTTCACCTCCCGGACGGCGGCCTGCGGCACCGACTCAGTGAGGTCCATCCCGCCACCAGGCAGCGCCCACAGCCCGTTGTCGACGCGCCGCTGCATGAGGATGCGGCCCTGGTCATCGGCGACCACGGCGGACACTCCCACAACCAGAGTGTTGGGCGCAGGGGCGTCGGGATCGTCGTAGTACTCGGTGCGGGGCACTCACGTCTCCTCGTCGGGAAGCCGGGACTGTTTCCAAACTGCCTCAAAGCTGGTGGCGTAGGTGTCGAACAGTCCCTCGTCGCGCATGCGGCGCACGTGGTGGACCGGTGCGCCATAGGCGTTCATGCCGTACACGTGGGCGTTGACGATCATGTGATCGTCACCGGTGAACAGGGAGTTGTAGAGCGTGGTGTCGTGCACGCACAACTCGACTCCGGACGACTCCGCCAGCGGCCGGTAGTGCATGAGCGCGACGCGGCAGCGTGACTCGATGCCATGCCCGAACCGTTCCTCAGCTCCTCGGCCTCGGATGACGGGGAGTCGGCGTCGCCCAGGAGGATGCGCACCCGGCACCCCTGCCGCGTCTTGGCGGTGAGAAGATCGTTGAGGTCCGGCCACGACTCGTGCAGGAAATTGGCGGCGTAGACCAGGATGTCGATGCGCTGCTCGGCCCGCTCGAACAGGGTCCGCCACATGTCCAAGGGGGCGGACGCGCGGGTGGGGGTAGGCGGCGATCAGCTCACCGCTCCCCCGGTTGCGGCGACGAGGCGGCTCTACTCGTCCGCAGGTAAGAGCCCCTGACGGAGTCCGGCCCGCCCTCTTATGGCTGAAGGCGGGCCGACTGCTCGTGCGTCTACACCGGACTGTCACCGACTTCCTGAAAAGGCTTCCGGTAGCTGCGGGAGGAGTCCCCCACTGATGCCTGGAGGGGAATCATGATGTCCAACCTGTCCTGCGGCTCGTCAGCAGGCGACGGAGGGGTGGACGGCGTACAAGATCTCCCTTCGCTCCATTCCTCGTAGGAGATCCCGCATGCCGTACAGAACGTCGTCGGGAGTTCCGACGGGTCCTCCCATGCATGGCCCATGGTCATGTTTCATCCTCGGGGGATGGGGCCTGCGCGGCGTGGACTCGCTGCGCAGGCCAAACGCCCTTACGAAACCAAGCCAGAGATCGGTTCGATACCGGCATGGCGAGGAGTCGCGACCGCGTTGTCCGAGCAGGAGGCAGGCCGGCAACGCCATCCGGTCACGACACTGGTGTGATGCGGGGGGAGGGCCATCGTCGTCCTGCCAGTGGAGGCAGGGGCGGGCGGCATCAGCCGATCAGGCCCGGCTTCAGGGATGAGGCCTGCAACAGATCTATATCGGCCACGCCCAATGTGACCCATCCGCTGTACGGACGGCTAAGGGCCACAGATATAGTGCACGAAGCCCCCTCTCCACGAGATGCGACAGTGGCCCGCCTCGGCGGGAAGAGCGGGGGAACCGGCCTGGCAGGGTCCGAGAGCCGCAATCTCTCGGGTGTTCCCCGCTGGGCCGTCCCCGTATCTGGACATGGACCGTCTCACAGCGAAGGCTCTCCATCGAGCTCGATCGGTCCAGGCTCAGCCTAACACCTCCCAGATGGTCGGGTTCGCCCCTTAGGTTCCGCTCACGCAAACGAGATCCTTTGCCTCCGTGCGTACGAGAGAGACGCCCCTCCCACCGGAGCCTTTCCTCGGCGCCACCACACTCCAAACGTCGAATGAAGGAGTGGCATCGCCCCCGCCGAATGCGGTCACAGCGCATAGGAGCGGTGGATGATAGAGGAGGAGAGGACATGTCCGTATCCGCAGTGACCATAACCGAGATTGCGGATGCGCAACATGACCACTATGTTTCGATTGCGCATTTTGGGAAGGAGGCGGAGTATAGCAGTGAGCGTTGACAGCAGCAGCGACAAGACCCACTTCTCCGTTTGGCTGACCCAGATGGCCCGGGCTATGGGATATCCGACCGACGCATCCCTGGCGGAAGCCCTGGACATCAGTCCCTCTACGATCTTGAGGTGGCATCGGGGAAGCAAGCCATCGGTCGCCCATCTTGTGCGCTTGAGCACGACGCTTGGGGTACGCCTGGAGGGATTACTGGCCTTGGCCGGCCACGTCGACCCCCAGATACTCGGCCCCAAGGCCGAGCTACCTGAACCTCCATCACCCGTCACCGAGACCGTACGCCGTATCCGGGACTCCTCCATGACCGCGCGGTCACAGGAGATCCTGACCCGCTACTGGAACAGTCGCCTCGCAGAGGAACGCAGTCGAACATATGAGCTGATCCGCATCGTAGAAGGCGCCGAACGCGGAGAACTCGACGTCGTCGAAGACCTCGCCAAGATCCTCGCCCTCACATCCCAGTCACAGCTGTCGAAGCACCTGGTGGATCTCCTCCGAGAGGTGACCGACACCCTGGGGGCAACCACAGCGCGATCCCGGAGAGGACGAAGGCGATCACCTCACGAGCGGCTTCAGTTCATCCTCCGCCGGTCCGAATCCGACCGCGTCCGCTTGGAGGTCCTAGGGTTCGACGGCACCGTCCTCAGCGCCGAGAACGAGTTCGAGAGTCCTGAAGCCGCCAAGAAGCAACTGGAGCGGTCCTTGGGGGTCGAACCGGACGCCATTCAACTGCTGGACGAGGAGTAACACCACGAGGCTGTAGAGGCGCTTCCCGCGCTTCTGCGGCCCGACTCTCAGAGCCGAGACGGGTGGCACCGCGACGGAGAGCGGAGCCGACTCGTGATCATTGTTCAACTCGGCGCAGGAACCTCTTCGGGGACCACCCACTGCCGACGTCGACTGATTTATGTCACTCGGTCGGGGGAAATCCCGCTAACAAGCTGCTAATAAACGATCAAAAGGCCAGATCCATAGTCATGGGATCCGGCCTGTGAACTGGGTGGGGCTAAGAGGACTTGAACCTCTGACCTCTTCCTTATCAGGGAAGCGCTCTAACCGACTGAGCTATAGCCCCTCATCGTGCAGGAACGGCCTCGCATCCGTCTTCCGGCAGCGAGCCCGTTCGCTCGAACTGGGAAAAGCTTACCCTGTTCCGGCACCTGCTTGCGCCATGTCCTCGCGCGGAAAGACGAGGACATGGCGCGAGATCGACTATTCGGCCTCGCTGAAGGTGACCTCGATGCCGCCGACCAGGTCGGAGGAGATGTTGTAGATCACCGCGCCGAGGGTCGAAAGAGCGGTGATCAGGACGACGTTCACCGCGCCGATCAGGGCGGTGTAGCCCAGGATGCGCACCGGCTCGAACCAGGAGGCGACGTCGATGTCACTGGTGGACTTGCCGTCGGCCATGGTGAGCTGGTTGACCGTCTGGATGATGTTGTCGAACACCCCCAGGCTGTTCAGCACCATGTAGAGCACCGCGACCGCGACGAACAGCACCACGAAGCAGACCAGCGCCACCACGAAGCTGAACTTCATGGCCGACCAGGGCTCGATCCTGCGCAGCACCAGGTGCGCCTTCCGCGGCGTCCTGGGGGCGGGTTCGGGCCCCTTCCTGTCGGCGGGTGTGTCCAGCGACGGCTGGGGCGACGACAGGCCGCCGGGAGACCACGGAGCGCGGTTCTGCTCGGCGGCCGGAGCCGGAGAGGAATGCGGCGGCGAAGCCGACGGTGGCTGAGGGGGTGGAGACCCCCCCGGGCGGACCCGCACCGTGGTTTCGCCGTGCTTGGTGTCGTCTGTCACTTTCTTCCTGCCCTTGGAGTCGTCGGATACCGAACCATCGGTCCCCGGCGCGGGCACGCTACCGTTGGCCGGTGACGGGGCCACCCTCACATCATTCGGTTCAGGGGCCTTGTCCATTTTCTCCGTCACCTTGTCACGCGTCGACGAGGAAGCAGGACGCGAGCCGGGCTTGCCCTGAGCACTCACCGGCTACTCCCCTTCCCCATTTCCCTCGTTCTCCAACGCCTCGGCGTTCCGGGCGAGCGCCACGACACTGTCTCCCTCTGCGAGATTCATCAGCCGAACCCCCATCGTCTGGCGGCCGGACTGCTTGATCTCCCCAGCGCTTGTCCGGATAACCCCCCCGGCGGACGTGATCGCGAAGACCTCGTCCTCCGGTCTGACCATGACGGCACCCACCAGCTTGCCACGAGCGCTGACAATCTTGGCGGTCAAAACGCCCTTGCCGCCCCTTCCTTGCACAGGGTACTGATCGGCGGGGGTCCGCTTGGCGTATCCGCCCTCGGTCGCGACCAGGACGTCGTCGCCGTCGGCGATCCGGTTCATGGCCAGGAGCTCGTCCCCGTCCATGAAGCGCATGCCGATCACGCCGCTGGTGGCGCGGCCCATGGGACGCAACGCCTCGTCGGAGGCCGTGAAGCGGATGGCCTGGGCGTCGCGGGAGACCAGGAGGAGGTCGTCGTCCTCCGACACGAGCCTGGCCGCGATCACCTCGTCGTCCTCGCGCAGGTTGATGGCGATGAGGCCGCCCGTGCGCGGCGAGTCGTACTCGGACAGGCGCGTCTTCTTGACCAGGCCGCTGCGGGTGGCCAGGACGAGGTACGGGGCGACCTCGTAGTCACGCAGGTCCAGGACCTCCATCACGACCTCGTCCGGCTGCATGGCCAGCAGGTTCGCCAGGTGCTGGCCGCGGGCGTCACGGCCGGCGTCGGGCAGCTCGTAGGCCTTGACCCGGTAGACCCGGCCCTTGTTCGTGAAGAACAGCAGCCAGTGGTGGGTCGTGGTGACGAAGAAGTGGTCGACGATGTCGTCCTGGCGCAGCTGCGCACCCTTGACCCCCTTGCCGCCGCGCTTCTGGGAGCGGTAGAGGTCCATGTTGGTGCGCTTGGCGTAGCCGCCCCGGGTGATCGTGACGACCATGTCCTCCTCGGCGATGAGGTCCTCGATGGACATGTCGCCCTCGTAGGCGATGATCTCGGTCTGGCGGTCGTCGCCGTACCGCGTCGTGATCTCGGCCAGCTCGTCGGCGATGATGGAGCGCTGCCGCTCCGGCGAGGCGAGGATGTCGTTGTAGTCGGCGATCTGCGCGGTCAGCGCGTCGTACTCGTCGATGATCTGCTGCCGCTCCAGGGCGGCCAGCTTGCGCAGCTGCATGTCCAGGATGGCCTGGGCCTGGATCTGGTCGATCTCCAGCAGCGACATGAGGCCGAGCTGGGCCTCGGCGGCCGAGGGTGAGCGCCGGATGAGGGCGATCACGTCGTCGAGCCGGTCGAGCGCCTTGAGCAGCGCGCGCAGGATGTGCGCCCGCTCCTCGGCCTTGCGCAGCAGGTAACGCGTCCGGCGGACGACGACCTCGACCTGGTGGTTGATGTAGTGGCGGACGAACTGGTCGAGCCGGAGCGTCCGCGGCACGCCGTCGACCAGGGCCAGCATGTTGGCGCCGAACGTGGTCTGCAGCTGGGTGTGCTTGTAGAGGTTGTTCAGCACGACCTTGGCCACGGCGTCGCGCTTGAGCACGATCACCAGGCGGCGGCCGATGCGGGCGGAGCTCTCGTCACGGACGTCGGCGATGCCGGTGATCCTGCCGTCCTTGACCAACTCGGCGATGGTCAGTGCGAGGTTGTCCGGGTTGACCTGGTAGGGCAGCTCGGTGACGACCAGGCACTGCCGGCCCTTGTTGTCCTCCTCGACCTCGACGACGGCCCGCATGGTGATCGAGCCGCGGCCGGTGCGGTAGGCGTCGTCGATGCCGCGGCGCCCGACGATGAGCGCGCCGGTCGGGAAGTCGGGGCCCTTGATCCGGGCGATCAGCGCCTCGAGAAGTTCCTCGTCGGTGGCGTCGGGGTTCTCCAGCGCCCACTTCACCCCGGCGCCCACCTCGCGCAGGTTGTGCGGCGGGATGTTGGTGGCCATGCCGACCGCGATGCCCGCCGAGCCGTTGACCAGCAGGTTCGGGAAGCGGGACGGCAGGACGTCGGGCTCCTGCGACTTGCCGTCGTAGTTGGGGCTGAAGTCGACGGTGTCCTTGTCGATGTCGCGGAGCATCTCCATGGCGATGGGCGCGAGCTTGCACTCGGTGTATCGCATGGCGGCCGCCGGGTCGTTGCCCGGCGAGCCGAAGTTGCCCTGGCCGTCGACCAGCGGGTAGCGCAGCGACCAGGGCTGCGCCAGTCGCACGACCGCGTCGTAGATCGAGCTGTCGCCGTGCGGGTGGTAGGTGCCCATCACGTCGCCGACGATCCGGGCGCACTTGAAGTAACCCCGGTCCGGCCGGTAACCGCCGTCGTACATCGCGTAGAGGACGCGGCGGTGCACCGGCTTGAGGCCGTCGCGCACGTCCGGCAGCGCGCGGGACACGATGACCGACATCGCGTAGTCCATGTAGCTGCGCTGCATCTCGGACTGGATGTCGACCGGCTCGATGCGATCGACGGGCGGAGTGTTCACTTCCGTCACAGGTGAAAGGTCCTTTTCTCTTACACGTCGAGGAAGCGCACGTCGCGCGCGTTGCGGATGATGAAGGACCGGCGGGCCTCGACGTCCTCGCCCATCAACACGCTGAACAGGTCGTCGGCCTGGGCCGCGTCGTCCAGGGTGACCTGGCGCAGCAGGCGGGTGTCCGGGTTCATCGTGGTCTCCCACAGCTGGGCGGCGTTCATCTCGCCCAGACCCTTGAATCGCTGGATGCCGTCGTGCTGGCGGGGGTCGCGCTTGCCCCGGGCGACGCCGTCGGCGATGATCGCGTCACGCTCGGCGTCGGAGTAGGCGTAGGACGCGTCGTCGCCCTTGCGGTCCCACTTGATCTTGTAGAGCGGCGGGCAGGACAGGTAGACGTGCCCGGCCTCGATCAGCGGCCGCATGAAACGGAACAGCAGCGTCAGCAGCAGCGTGGTGATGTGCTGGCCGTCGACGTCGGCGTCGGCCATCAGGATCAGCTTGTGGTAGCGCAGCTTGGCCAGGTCGAACTCGTCGTGGACACCGGTGCCCATGGCCGTGATCAGCGCCTGGACCTCGTTGTTCTTGAGGACCTTGTCGATGCGCGCCTTCTCGACGTTCAGGATCTTGCCGCGGATCGGCAGGATGGCCTGGTAACGGGAGTCGCGACCGCCCTTGGCCGAGCCGCCCGCCGAGTCGCCCTCGACGATGAACAGCTCGCACTTCTCCGGGTCGCTCCACTGGCAGTCGGCCAGCTTGCCGGGCAGGCCGGAGCCGGACTCCAGGAGCGACTTGCGCCGGGTCAGGTCGCGGGCCTGGCGGGCCGCGAGCCGGGCGCGGGCGGCCTGCAGGGACTTGCTGATGATCTCCTTGGCCTCGCCCGGGTTGCGCTCGAACCAGTCGCGCAGGTGGTCGTTGCAGGCCTTCTGGACGAACGACTTGGCCTCGGTGTTGCCCAGCTTGGTCTTGGTCTGGCCCTCGAACTGCGGATCGGCCAGCTTCACCGAGATGATCGCGGTGAGCCCCTCGCGGATGTCCTCACCGGCGAGGTTCTCGTCCTTGCCCTCCTTGAGGAACTTCTGCTCGCGCGCGTAGCGGTTGACGATGGACGTCAGCG
Organism: Streptosporangium fragile; assembly: GCF_039534445.1. Classification (NCBI taxonomy): domain Bacteria; kingdom Bacillati; phylum Actinomycetota; class Actinomycetes; order Streptosporangiales; family Streptosporangiaceae; genus Streptosporangium; species Streptosporangium fragile. The sequence goes on from NZ_BAAAVI010000047.1 coordinate 28,008, forward strand.
CCGCGCGGAAGCCCTCCTCGTGGGTGCCGCCCTCGGCCGTGTTGATCGTGTTGGCGAAGGTGTAGACCGACTCGCTGTAGGAGCTGTTCCACTGCATGGCGATCTCGACCGCGATGCCCTCGCCGTGCTCCTCGAAGTCGATCACCGAGAGGTGCGCCGGCTCCTTCTTGGAGTTCAGGTGCCTGACGAAGTCGGACAGGCCGCCCTCGTAGTGGTACGTGATCTCCTTGGGCTCGCCGTTGATGTGGTCGGGCCGCTCGTCACGGACGACGATCGTGAGGCCCTTGTTCAGGAAGGCCATCTCCTGGAAGCGGCGCGAGAGCGTCTCGAAGTTCCACGTGGTGGTCTCGAAGATGTCGCTGTCGGCCCAGAACGTGGTCGTGGTACCGGTCTCGGCGGTCGCCTCGCCCCTGGCGAGGGGGGCGGTGGGCACGCCGCGCAGGTACGACTGCCGCCACACGTGGCCCTCGCGGCGGATCTCGACCTGCAGCCTGGTCGACAGCGCGTTGACGACCGCCGCGCCGACGCCGTGCAGGCCGCCGGAGACCGCGTACGACTTGCTGTCGAACTTGCCGCCCGCGTGGAGGGTCGTCATGACCAGCTCGACCGCGGGCTTCTTCTCCACGGGGTGCTCGCCGACCGGGATGCCCCGGCCGTTGTCGACGACCCGCACACCGTTGTCGGCGAGCAGGGTGACCTCGATGCGGTCGGCATGACCGGCCAGGGCCTCGTCGACCGAGTTGTCCACGACCTCGTAGACGAGGTGATGAAGACCACGCTCTCCGGTGGAGCCGATGTACATGCCAGGGCGCTTACGGACCGCCTCAAGTCCTTCGAGAACGGTGATTGAGCTAGCGTCGTAGGACAAGTGTGAAATCCTCCTGCCGCGGACACGCGGCGAGGTACAACGCATCGCCCCGCCGTGCCCGTCACCGTCGTGAATGCCCCGATGCGTTCACCCGGGGGAGTCGGCATGGACGCCGGGGTGACACGCAAACGGACGTGTCCGGAATTCGATTTCATTCTAGCGGGTCGGAACACATCGTGTGGCATTGACGGCCCCTGGAATGGCCTGTCGCGCGACGATCATGTTCTTGGGCATCCCCCCACAGGGATGAGGGTCATGGCCTCAGAGGGGCCGCTGATCCGTTTTCGGGTGATGACTCAGCCGTAGGTGTCACCCGGGCCGCGGCTCCCCGTGACACGCAGCCCGCCCCCCGGGCGGGGGCCGTTCTGCGGCCCGCGGACCTTGACGCGCTGTACCGTTCCGTCCCCGAGTTCCTCGTTCAGCCGCCTTACGAGCGTCCTCGCCAGAAGGCGGACCTGCGTCGCCCAGGCGGTGGAGTCGGCGACCACCACGACCTCGCCCTCGGCGAAGGACTCCGGCTTGGTGTGGGCCGCCATGTCGGGACCGACGATCTCGTGCCAGCGCCCGAACACCCCGCCCACCGCGGCCGGCCGCTCCCAGCCACGGTCGGCCAGCAGGTCGGCGATGGCCCGGCCGAAGAGCTGGGGATCTCCGGAGTCCCGGCGCGGCCCGCGGGCCCTGCGCCGGGGCTCGCTGCGGGGCAGCTGTCCCCGCCGGGCGGCATCGGACTTGGCCTGGGCCAGCTTCTCCCTGGCGATGGCCGCCCCCCGGGCCGCCGCGCTCCGGGCCGACCCGGGCTCGGCCGCGCCGGAACCCGCGGGGGCTCCGCCCGGCCCGGACGGGCCTCCCGCGGAGCCCGGACCGACCGGGCCCCGGGGACCGCCCGGACCTCCGACGCCGGCGCCCGGCACCGTCTCGGACGTCTCACCGGACACGGGACACGCCCCCCTCCGTCACGTCGAACCGGGACCCGACCAGCTCGGCCGGGACGTCGTCGGGGACCGCGGCGGTGATCAGCACCTGCTCCGCGGGGGCGACCATCTCGGCCAGGCGGCGCCGGCGTTTGCTGTCGAGCTCGGCGAAGACGTCGTCCAGGATCAGCACCGGGTCGCCGCCGTCGGCCCGCAGCAGGTCGTAGGCGGCCAGCCGGAGCGCCAGCGCGAACGACCACGACTCGCCGTGGCTGGCGTAACCGCGCGCGGGCAGGTCGCCCAGGCCGAGGAAGAGGTCGTCGCGGTGCGGGCCGACCAGTGTGACACCGCGCTCCAGTTCGGCGGCGCGGACCTCCAGCAGGGCCGCCCGCAGCGCCTCGGCGAGCGCCGCCCGATCGGTGCCCGCGCCGGCGGGCAGGGTGCCGCGGTACTCCAGGCAGGCTGCGGCGGATCCGGGCGCCAGGGCGGCGTACGAGGCGGCGACCAGCGGCCGCAGCGCCTCGACCAGTTCGAGCCTGGCCGCGAGCAGTTCGGCGCCGTGCCGGGCCAGGTGGGCGTCCCAGACCTCCAGGGTGCTCAGCGGGTCTCCGGCTCCGGCCGCGGCGAAGGCCGAGTCGTTCTCGGCCCGGCGTGTGCTCCGGCCACCGCCCCGCCGGGCCTGCGCCGCGGTGCGCAGCAGGGCGCCGCGCTGCTTGAGCACCCGCTCGTAGTCGGCGCGGACCCCGGCGAACCGGGGAGCCCTGACCACCAGGAGGTCGTCGAGGAAGCGGCGGCGCTCCGAGGGGTCGCCCTTGACCATGGCGAGGTCCTCCGGCGCGAACAGGACCGTGCGCAGCATGCCGGCCACGTCGCGCGGGCGGGACACCGGCGAGCGGTTCAGCCGGGCCCGGTTGGCCCGGCCCGGGTTGATCTCCAGCTCGATCAGGGCCCGCCGATCGTCGCGCACCACCACCGAGCGGATGATCGCCCGGGTCGCGCCCTGCCGGACCAGCGGCCCGTCGTTGGCGACCCGGTGGCTGGACTGCGTGGCCACGTAGCCCAGGGCCTCGACCAGGTTGGTCTTGCCCACCCCGTTGGGGCCCACGAACGCGGTGACCCCCGGCTCCATGCCGAGGTCGACGGTTTCGTAGGACCGGAAGTCGGTCAGGGAGAGATGGGCGACATGCACCTCAGGAAGAGTAGTCGGCCGCGCCCTCCGGCGGATCCCCGCCGCGGCGGGACGGCCCGCGCACCGCTGCGTCCACATCCCGTGGACGACGGGTGCGCGCTGGCCGCGCTCCACGCGGGAGCGCACGCGGAACCGGACACCGCGCCCCGGCGCCGTGGACGGCGCCCGCGCGGGCCGGGTGGGGCACCGCCCGGCGGCGCCCCGTCGTGGACGACGGGCGGGCGGGCCGTACGGCTACGGGGACGGCGCGGTCAGCGGCCCGGTCGGGTCGCCTCGGCGGGAGGCTCGACGTCGGCGCCGGGGGCGTCGGCGCCCTTGGCGACCTGGCCCTCCTTGGCGGAGACCGCGTGGCCGCCGAACTGGTTGCGCAGGGCCGCGACGACCTTCATGGCCGGCGAGTCGTCCTGGCGGGAGGCGAACCGGGCGTACAGGGAGGCGGTGATCACCGGCAGCGGGACCGCGTGGTCGACGGCCGCCTGGACCGTCCAGCGGCCCTCCCCGGAGTCCTGCGCGTAGCCCCTGAGCTCCTCCAGCGCCGGGTCCTCGTCCAGCGCGCGGACCAGCAGATCGAGCAGCCACGAGCGGATGACCGTGCCGTGCCGCCAGCTCTTGAAGGCACCGGGGACGTCGGTCACGACGTCGGAGGCCTCCAGCAGCTCCCAGCCCTCGGCGAAGGCCTGCATCATGCCGTACTCGATGCCGTTGTGGACCATCTTGGCGAAGTGACCCGCGCCGATCTTGCCGGCGTGCACGAAGCCGTCCTGCTCGGGCTTGAGGGTCTCGAAGACGGGCATCAGCCGCTCGATGTCGCTCTTCTCGCCGCCGACCATCAGGGCGTAGCCGTTCTGCAGGCCCCAGACCCCGCCGCTCACGCCGCAGTCGACGAACCCGATGCCGCGGCCGCCGAGCTCGGCGCCGTGCTTCTGGTCGTCCACATAGTGCGAGTTGCCACCGTCGATCACGATGTCACCGGCCGACAGCAGGTTTCCGAGCTCCTGGATCGTCGCGTGGGTCGGATCGCCCGCGGGGACCATGACCCACACGGCCCGCGGCGTCTCCAGCCGCTCGACGAGCTCCTTCAGGCTCGCGACGTCGCTGACCGCCGGATCGCGGTCGTAGCCGACGACCTCGTGGCCTCCGCGGCGCAGCCGCTCGGCCATGTTGCCGCCCATCTTCCCCAGCCCGACCATGCCGATCTGCATACGAGCACCCCCTTCAGGGTTCCATCATCCACCTACGCCAGGCGTGCCCGCGCAAGCCGTACCAGATCGGCGTTCCCTCCGACCGGATCACCCACAGGGCTGTGGAGGACGTCCTCCAGGCCGATGCGCGTGGCAAGTCCCAGCTTCCCCGCCTCGTCCAGGAGAATCCACGTCGGCTCCCCCTCTCCGTGGAGGAGCAGCGGGCCGGGGACGCCTCGTTCGGCCAGCCGGCCGAGGACCGCGTGCGCCCGGGAGACGGCGGTGCCGGTGGACCCGCCGAGGATCTCGACGAGGACCCGCGTGCACTCCAGCCCGGTCGCGGCGAGCGTGTCGGCGTCGTCCACGGACCAGACTCCGGCCTCCACCCCCACTCCGAGCCGCCGCAAATCATGCCATATGTCCGTGAAGCCCGGTTCGGCGAGGTTCACGGACGCGAAGTCCGGCAGATCGGCGGGCGCCAGCGCGGCCCAGCCCCGAACGGCCTCGCGCCGCGCCGGCACGTCCCCGCCGGTTATCCACAGGCCGGTGCTCACCCCCACCGGGAGCCCCGGGCACGCCTGCCGGACGGCGCGCACGGCCGCCCCGATGTGGACGGCGCTCAGCGACTCGCTGCCCGCCTCGTCGCGCGGGTGGATGTGCACGGCGTCCGCACCCGCCTCACGGGCCTCACGCGCCGCCTCAGCGAGCTGCAGGGGGCTCAGGGGCAGAGCGGGGTGCTCGCCAGGCCTCCTGGCGCCGTTCAGCGACGCCTTGAGCCACGGCCGGCGGCCGGCCGTGGGCTCCCGTTCCGCCGCGGGCCGCTCCCCGGCCTGTGGACGGGCCCGGCCCTGCGGGCGCGTCCGCGGCTCCGGGGCGGACCGCCGACCGGCCGCCATCAGCTGGACAGGCGGATGGGCATGATCAGGTAGCGGTAGTCGGGGACGCCGCCGTCCTCCACGGCCTTGCCTCCGGTGAGGATGGCGGGCTTGGTGGACGTGGTCATCTGCAGGCGCGCCACGTCGGAGTCGATGGCGCCCAGGCCCTCCAGCAGGAACTGGTGGTTGAAGGCGATGTTGATGTCGTCGCCCTCGAACTCGACGGGCAGCACCTCGACCGCCTGCGCCTCGTCACCGGTGCCCGCCTCCAGGACGACCTCGCCGCCGCGGAAGGCCAGCCGGACCGGCGTGTTGCGCTCGGCGACCAGGGCCACGCGCTTGACGGCCTCGACGAAGGCCCCGGTCGGCAGGTCCGCGCGGGCGGAGAACTCGGTCGGCAGCAGGGAGCGGTACTTGGGGAACTCCGGGTCCAGCAGGCGGGTGGTGGTCCGGCGACCCGCGCTGCTGGAGAAGCCGATCATCCCCTCGCCGGTGCCGCCGACGGCGCTCATCGCGATCTCCACCTCGGCGCCGGTGCCGCCCAGGGCCTTGGCCGCGTCGGCGAGGGTCTTTCCGGGGATCATCGCGATCGCCGAGAAGTCGGGCTGGCCCGGCTGCCACTTCAGCTCGCGTACGGCCAGGCGGTAGCGGTCGGTCGCGGCGAGCGTGACGGTGTCGCCCTCGATCTCCATGCGCACGCCGGTGAGCATCGGCAGGGTGTCGTCCTTGCCCGCGGCCACGGCGACCTGGCCGACGGCCGAGGCGAACACGTCGCTGCCCACCCGGCCGGCGGCCGGGGGCATGGTCGGCAGGGACGGGTAGTCCTCCACAGGCATGGTGAGGAGCGTGAACCGGGCGCTGCCGCAGGTGACGACCGCCTTGGCGCCTTCCACGACGAAGTCCACCGGCTGTGCGGGGAGCGCCCTGGTGATCTCCGCCAGGAGCTTGCCGGAGACGAGCACGACGCCCGGCTCGCCGGTCTGCAGTTCGAGGGTCACCTCGGCGGAGACCTCGTAGTCGAAGCCCGAGAGCTTGAGCTGCCCGCTCTCCGTGACTTCGAGGCGCATGCCGGCCAGCACCGGCACGGAGGGACGCGCCGGCAGGCTGCGTGCCGTCCATGCCACCGCCTCGGCGAGCACGTCTCGTTCGACCCGGAACATCACGTGGATCTGCCTCCTGTGTATCGAGCGCCATCCGCTCGGTGCCTGGGGTTCAAGTGTTCACTGTCCCGCACATGCGCTCCCCGGGACCCCTCTATGGGTTTTCGGTTTCCCTGTTAGAGATAGAAGTGGTCATCGCATTAGGGGCGGTGGATACTGTGGAAATCCGTTGTTTCCGCAGCTCAGATGCTATTTCTTCGTCCACTGTGGCTGTGGGTGGGCGGTGTGGAGAACTCGTCGGCCTGGGGAGAACCGGAGGTTGCACACAGGCCGTCCCCAGATCTTGCGTCGTCTGTCCACCGGTTATCCACGAGGTTTCCCCAGGTTCTCCACGGGGTAAGAGGTCGTTTTGTCCCTGGGGAAAACTCTGCTCACAGGGCGTCCCCAGGTTGTCCACGGGTTGTCCCCAACTTGTCCCCAGGTTCTCCCCAGAGTTGTCCCCATGCTCCGAACGGGGTTCGGACCGGCGCGTTCCCAGATGATCATGGTTGTGCGGTCCCGGAACCTCCCGCCGGCCCCGCGATCCCCCCGGGGCGGCCGATCCACAAGGTTTTCCACAGCCTGTGCATCACGGAATGGAAAACCTCACCCATTGCGCGACTGCTGCTTGATCCTCGTGGTGAGCTCGTTGACCTGGTTGTAGATCGAGCGGCGCTCGGCCATGAGGGAACGGATCTTGCGGTCGGCGTGCATCACCGTGGTGTGGTCGCGGCCGCCGAACTGCTGGCCGATCTTCGGCAGCGACATGTCGGTGAGCTCCCTGCACAGATACATGGCGATCTGCCGGGCGGTGACCAGGACCCGCGAGCGCGAGCCGCCGCAGAGGTCGTCGATCGACAGGCCGAAGTAGGCCGCGGTGGACGCCATGATCGTGGCGACCGTGATCTCCGACCCCGCGTCCTCGGTGATCAGGTCCTTGAGCACGACCTCGGTGAGCTGCAGGTCGACCGACTGCCGGTTGAGGCTGGCGAACGCGGTCACCCGGATGAGGGCGCCCTCCAGCTCGCGGATGTTGGTGGAGATCCGGCTGGCGATGTACTCCAGGACGTCGCCCGGGGCGGCCAGGCCCTCCTGGATCGCCTTCTTGCGCAGGATCGCGATGCGGGTCTCCAGCTCGGGCGGCTGGACGTCGGTGATCAGGCCCCACTCGAACCGGTTGCGGAGCCGGTCTTCCAGGGTGACCAGCTGCTTGGGCGCCCGGTCGCTGGAGATGACGATCTGCTTGTTGGAGTTGTGCAGGGTGTTGAAGGTGTGGAAGAACTCCTCCTGCGTCTGCTCCTTGCCCTCCAGGAACTGGATGTCGTCCACGAGCAGGATGTCCACCGCCCGGTAGCGGCCGCGGAAGTTGTCGGCCTTGTGGTCGCGGATGGAGTTGATGAAGTCGTTGGTGAACTCCTCGGAGCTCACGTACCGCACCCGCGCGCCGTCGTAGAGGCTCTGGGCGTAGTGGCCGATCGCGTGCAGCAGGTGGGTCTTGCCCAGTCCGGAGTCGCCGTAGATGAACAGCGGGTTGTACGCCTTGGCCGGGGCCTCGGCCACCGCGACCGCCGCCGCGTGGGCGAAGCGGTTGCTGGAACCGATGACGAAGGTCTCGAAGGTGTACTTGGGGTTCAGCCGGGCGGGCTCGCCCGGGGTGCGGCCGCCGCGCCCGTCCCACCTGTTCTGCCCGGCGCCCTGGCCCGGCGCCGCGGGCGGCGCGCCGCGGGTGAAGCCGTCGTCCTCGGACCGCGGCGGGGAAGGCTGCGGGGAGTAGCCGCCGCGGGCGAACGCGGGGGCCTGCTCACCCGGTGAGGCGGCCGGGGAGGGCTCGCCCGACAGGTACGGCTGGGCCGGCTCCTCGGGCTGTGGGAAAGGGTAGGAGAACTGCCGGTCCTGCGGCCCGCGCTGTGGATAGTCGGTGGACGGCGGACCGGCCTGCCCGGGGCGGGGATAGGGGCGCTGGGGCCCGGAAACGCCGTGGTGCTGGGGCGACACGGGCTGTGCGTAACCCTGCTGGGGACCCCCAGCCTGGGGATAACCCGGTGCCGGTGCCTGGGGATAAGGGTCCTGGCGGGGGGCGAGCCCCGAGTCCTGGCCCGCCGCGCTGGGGTCGACCATGACGGCCACGCGCATCGGCCGGCCGAACTCCTGGGAGAGCGCGTGGCTGATGAGCGGGCGGAGCTTGTTCTCCAGGACGTCCCTGGCGAAATCGGTCGGTGCGGCGAGCACCACCGTGTCGTTCATGAGGCCGAAGGGCCGGGTCATGCCGAGCCAGACGCGCTGCTGGGACGGAACGCTCTCGTTCAGGGAGTTCTCCAGCGCCCGTGCCCACACCGCGCTGAGGTCCGTTCCGTCCATGGTCCGGCTCTCCTCCTCCCTGCGGCCCCGTCTGAGCTCACCGCGATCCGTTTATCCACACCGGAGGCCATCGAGTGCACCGGATTCCGCCGTTGTCCACATGCCGGTGTCCCCGTGGCCCCTCCGTGGGCACCGTGTGAAATCCACATCGAATCCACAGGGTGTGCACAGCCTCCGACCTGCGGCCCGACGTGTCCTCGCAGCGGAGAGAGGGTCTGGAAGGGCCGACAGTAGCCGTGTCCACATGCTGTGTACAAGACGTTGTCCACAGCCTAGTGGCAGTACGAGGGGGACCGAGTGCACATCCTGTGGATGGCGGGGCACCAGTGGAAAAGGTGCCTGTGGAAACGTGGATAACCTATATCCGCGTGCCCTCTGGTTTGACCTGGGGCACGCCTGACCCGTAACGTACGACGGTCGGCTTATCGTGCGGCGGCTATTTCGCATGCCCCGCGTCCGGTAAGCCAGCCGTTGTCGAGCGTCCCATGTGCTCGTCCCCATGTGCTGGGGATGGCCTTTTAGCCTGGAGCCCACTCGTGAGCAAGCGTACTTTCCAGCCGAACAACCGCCGTCGCGCGAAGACCCACGGCTTCCGGCTCCGCATGCGCACCCGCGCCGGCCGCGCCATCCTGGCCGCCCGCCGCCGCAAGGGCCGCGCCGAGATCACCGTCTGACGCGTCCGCCGCGCCCGGTCCGCCGGGCCGAGGCAGCAACGCCAGGTCGCCCGTCGGTCGGATGCCGGCGGGCGATAGCCGTACCTGCCCCGGGTCGTCAAGGTCTCTCGTGTTGCCATCCGGGTCCCGCATGCGTCGGGGCGAGGAGTTCGCCGACGCGGTCAGAAAGGGAAGGCGAGCGGGCCGTCCCACCCTGGTCGTGCATTTCGGCATGCGCGAAGAGACAGACGAGCCGGCCCTGGTCGGATTCGTGGTGAGCCGTGCCGTGGGCGGCGCGGTCGTCCGAAATCGAGTCAAACGTCAGCTGAGACACCTCATGCGAGACCGTCTCGACCGGTTTCCGCGAGGTAGCCTGCTGGTGGTACGCGCCAATCCACCGGCCGCGTCCGCGCGAAGCGAGCGCCTTGCCGCCGAACTCGACGTCGCGCTGGATCGTTTACTCAGGCGGCGAGAGCCATCGCAGGCTCGCGTGGATGGGCGATGATGACGGCGCAGCAGATGACCGGGGTTTCCCCGGCCGCCAGGATCCTGATGGGTCCGATCCGGTTCTACCGGGCCTTCGTGAGCCCGCTGCTGGGCCCCCGTTGCCGCTTCTACCCCTCGTGCAGTGCCTATGGCCTGGAGGCCGTGGCCGTTCACGGCGCGCTGCGCGGCACATGGTTGACGATCCGGAGAATCGGGCGTTGCCACCCATTCCATCCCGGAGGCTTTGACCCGGTGCCCCCACGCCCGGGCCGGTCCGACGATACGCAAGGGAGCTAGCTCGGTGGAGCTGTCCTGGCTGAACTGGCTGTATACGGCCGTCGCCCAAGTAATCACCTGGATCCACCAGGGCTACAGCACCTTCCTGCCGAAGGACAGCGGGCTCAACTGGGCGCTGACCATCGTCACGCTGACCGTGCTGATGCGTTTGCTGATCTTCCCGCTCTTCCTCAAGCAGATGCGCTCGTCGAAGAAGATGCAGGAGCTCGCGCCCAAGGTCCAGGAGATCCGCAAGCGCTACCAGCACGACAAGCAGCGCATGAACCAGGAGGTCATGGCGCTGTACCAGGGCCAGGGCGCCAACCCGCTGGGTGGCTGCCTGCCGATCCTGGCGCAGTTCCCGATCTTCATCTCGATGTTCACCGTGCTGCAGGCCATGGCTGCGGGCCAGGCCAAGTTCGGCATGACACAGGAACTCGTCGACAGCGCCCGGGCCGCCCACATCTTCGGCGCCCCGATCCCCGCGACGTTCTTCACGAGCTCGGCCGACATCGTCAAGCTGGACGCCGACCCGGTCGTCACCAAGATCGTGCTCGTCATCTTCGTGGCGATCAGCTCGCTGACCACGTTCCTCACCGTCCGGCAGAGCGTGACGCGCTCGATCGCGCAGATGCCGGACAACCCGATGGCACAGCAGCAGAAGATCCTGATGTACATCTCGCCGCTGTTCGCCATCTTCTCCCTGAACTTCCCCCTGGGCCTGATCCTCTACTGGGTCACCACCAACCTGTGGACCCTCGGTCAGCAGCACTGGTTCTACAGCCGCAACCCCCACACGGCCGACGCCAAGGGCAACGCCGCGGCCTCCGACGCCAAGCCGGGGCTGCTCGGTAAGGTCAAGAAGAGCGCGCCCGAGCCCGAGGCGCCGCCCGCTCCGGAGCCCAAGGTGATCCGCCGGCAGCCCACCCGTCAGCCCCGCAGCAAGCGGACCGGCAGCAAGAAGCCCTGACGACCCATCCCGACAGCACGAAGGAGTAGCCGGACGTGACCGAGCCCGAGAAGGAACCCGCGAAGGCGGGTCCCGATCTCGCCGCCCTTGAGCAGGAAGGCGAGATCGCGGCGGACTACGTCGAGGGTCTGCTCGACATCGCCGACATCGACGGCGACATCGATATGGACGTCGAGGGCGATCGCGCCGTGGTGTCGGTCGTCGGCGTCAAGGGCGGGGACCTGGTGGGCCCGCACGGCGAGGTACTGGAGGCCATCCAGGAGCTGACCCGTCTCGCGGTCCACCGCCAGACCGGGGAGCGGTCCCGCCTCATGCTCGACATCGGCGGTTACCGCGACCGCCGCCGGACCGAGCTGAGCCAGCTCGGCGCCAAGATCGCCGCGGACGTCAAGCGGAGCGGCGAGCCCAAGCCGCTGCAGCCGATGACCCCGTTCGAGCGCAAGATCGTGCACGACGCGGTCGCCGCGGCCGGCCTGCGGAGCGAGTCCGAGGGCGAGGAGCCCCGCCGTTTCGTGGTGGTCCTTCCCGTTTAGTGGTAACGGGCGGTTCCCCCGCCCGGCCGTCACCGGTGTGATTCTTTCCGCCCGCCCGTAGCGGGCGCGGACAGGCCGCCGTCCCCGGGGTTCCGGGGACGGCGGCCTTTTCCATGGGTTCCGTGGCTTGCCGCTGTACGTCGCTGTGGAGGCGGCCCGTTAGCCTTGAGACCGGCCTGACCCCGACAGTTTCAAGGAAGAGTGAGCGTCGAGTGAATGACCAGATCCCCGAGCCGCCCGAGGTCGCGCGCGAGGTGTTCACCGGCGAGGCGTGGTCCAGGGCGGAGGCGTTCGCGGAGCTGCTGGCCGGTCCGGGGGTGGTGCGCGGGCTGCTCGGGCCGCGCGAGGTGCCGCGCATCTGGGACCGTCACCTGCTCAACTGCGCCGTGGTCGCCGAGGCCGTCCCCGAGGGGGTGCGGCTGGTCGACATCGGCTCGGGCGCCGGGCTGCCCGGCCTGGTCCTGGCGATCGTCCGGCCGGACATCACCGTCACCCTTCTGGAGCCGCTCCTGCGCCGGACGGTCTTCCTGGAGGAATGCGTGGAATCGCTGAAACTCGGCAACGTCGAGGTGCTGCGCGGCCGGGCCGAGGAGTTCGCGGGCAGGCGGGAATTCGACGTCGCCTCGGCCCGGGCGGTGGCGCCGCTCGACCGTCTGCTGAAATGGGCGTTGCCGCTTTTGCGTGAGGGCGGTGAACTGCTCGCCATGAAGGGTGAGCGGGCGGCGGAGGAACTGGCGGACGCAGAGGAGCAATTGAGGTCGAGTGGGGTGCGGACCGCCGAGCTTGTCTCGGTCGGGCACGGTAAGGTCGAGCCGCCCGCAACTCTCATCCGAGTGGTCGCCGGTCGGGCTCCTGAGGGACCCCGGAAGGCCTCTTGCCGGAAGGATCGCGCCTCGCGAGGCAGGCAGTCGCGAGGTCAGTAGGTAAACCGAGCAAAGCGAGTACGAGGCCAGTGAATGACCGTTTAGGTGCGATCGTCAGCGTGACGGGCGGCCTCGGCTGGCCCGCTCGTCCTGCCGCTTCACCCCGTGAACGCCCCTCCGGTCTGGGCTGGCCGGCATCGCCCCCCGGTGCCGCAGCCAGGCCGGTCGAAAGGACGGCGACCGTGACCCAGACCCCCCTTAATCCCGGCGACTCGCCGCTGGTACGAGAGGCACTCAGCTCAGTGGTTTCACGTGAAACATCGGCCCAGCAGACCGCGACCACCCCGGCGGGCTCCCTCGGAGCCCGCAACGACGACTGGCCCCGCCCTCCCAAGACCCGCATATTCACCGTCGCCAACCAGAAGGGCGGTGTGGGGAAGACCACGACGTCGGTGAACCTGGCCGCCGCCCTGTCGATGCACGGCCAGCGGGTGCTCGTGGTCGACCTCGACCCGCAGGGCAACGCCTCCACGGCCCTGTCCATCGAGCACCGCGGCGACGTACCGGACATGTACAAGGTGCTCGTGGAGGACATGTCACTGGAGGACGTCGTCAAGCCCGTCCCGGACATGCCGAACCTCTACTGCGCCCCCGCGACGATCGACCTGGCCGGCGCCGAGATCGAGCTGGTCTCCATGGTGGCGCGCGAGGCCCGCCTGCAGCGCGCGCTGGCCGCGTACAAGGCCACCGAGCTCGATTACGTCTTCATCGACTGCCCGCCCTCACTCGGCCTGCTGACCGTCAACGCGCTCATGGCCGCGACCGAGCTGCTGGTCCCCATCCAGTGCGAGTACTACGCGCTGGAGGGTCTCGGCCAGCTGCTCAGGAACGTGGACCTGGTCCGCGCCCACCTGAACCCGTCGCTCGACCTGTCCACCATCCTGCTGACGATGTACGACGGGCGGACCCGCCTCGCCTCCCAGGTCGCCGAGGAGGTGCGCTCCCACTTCGGAGACTCGGTGCTCAACACGCTGATCCCCCGGAGCGTCCGTGTCTCGGAGGCGCCCAGCTACGGACAGTCGGTCATCACGTACGACCCGGGCTCCAGCGGCGCGATGGCCTACATGGACGCCGCGCGCGAGATGGCGTACCGTGGCGCGGCTGTGTGAACCCCGGGGGATTCGCGGCATCATCGGTCTCGGAAGCCACTGATGGCGGAAAGCATTGAGCCGGAGGAGAAGCAGTGAGTAAGCAGCCGAGAGGGATGGGTGGCAAGGGCCTGGCGGCGCTCATCCCCACGGGCCCACCCGTGGTGCGTGGCGCGGCGCCGTCGGCCGCCCCGCCGTCGGCCGCCGTGGAGCCGGCGGAGTCGTCCGGCCTCAAACCGGTCGCGGGCGCCTACTTCCTGGAGATCCCCGTCCGGGACATCACGCCCAACCCGCGTCAGCCCCGCGAGATCTTCGACGACGACGCCCTGAGGGAACTGGCCGACTCGATCCGTGAGGTCGGCCTGCTCCAGCCGGTCGTGGTCCGCCCGGCGGGCGAGGGGCGCTACGAGCTGATCATGGGGGAGCGCCGCTGGCGCGCCTCCAAGCTCGCGGGTCTCTCCGAGATCCCCGCGATCGTACGGAGCACCCAGGAGGACAAGCTCCTCCTGGACGCGCTCATCGAGAACCTCCAGCGCGAGCAGCTCAACGCCCTGGAGGAGGCGGCGGCCTATGAGCAACTGCTGAAGGACTTCGGCGCGACCCACGAGCAGCTCGCCACCCGCATCGGGCGCTCCCGCTCGCACGTGACCAATATGCTGCGCCTGCTGAAGCTGCCTCCCCGGGTGCAGCGCCGCGTCGCGGCGGGCACGATCACCGCGGGCCACGCGCGGGCGCTGCTCGGCTTGGACGACCCCGCCGCCCAGGAGCACCTCGCCGACCGGATCGCGGCCGAGCTCCTCTCGGTCCGCGAGGTCGAGGAGATCGTGGCGGTGGGCGACGCCAAGGCCGCCGCGGCGCCCACCCCCCGGGCTCCCCGGGCGAAGCCGGCCGAAGACCCCGCTCTCCGGCATCTGGCCGACCGTCTCTCCGACCGCTTCGAGACCCGGGTGAAGGTCGACTTCGGCCGCCGCAAGGGTCGCATCGTGGTGGAGTTCGCGACCATCGACGATCTGGAGCGCATCATCAGCACGATGGCTCCGGGGTCGATGCAGGTGCTGGACGGGTAGGCCGCGGCTCCACCTTCCCGGCGGATCCCTTCTCCGGCTCTCCGGTCCTCCATCGAACGGGCCTCTCTGTTTCACGTGAAACAGAGAGGCCCGTTCGCTTACTTCCCCTTGCTCCGTCGGTCTTCCCTTCTCCTCCCCGGGGTGGGCGGTTCCTTGGCGATCCTTGGCCGCCGGTACTCCAGCCGCAGATCGTGATGTTCATGGCTGCTGCGACTGAGCGCTTCAGTTGACCGGTCGGCGCTTCGGACGGCCGGTCCCGTGCTCGGGCGTCGATACGGGAGGCGAGGCCGCGGCAGTGCTCGTACAGTGCGGCCCGCGGCAGTCGGCGGATCGTGTCCTCGGTGCTCTGCGCTTTCGGGCAACCAGGGCCTCCACCGCGTCGGCGCCGACGGCGCAGCGCTGTGGGATGCTGGTCGCGTGACGTTGGAGGACCTCGTCCGGCTGCGCCGGGCCCGTGACCTGATGGACCGCGACTACGCGAAGCCGCTCGACGTTCCGGCGCTGGCGCGCGTCGCCCTCATGTCGCCGGGCCATTTCTCCCGCAGCTTCCGCGCCGCCTTCGGGGAGACGCCGTACAGCTACCTGATGACGCGCCGGATCGAGCGGGCCAAGGCGCTGCTGCGGCGGGGTGACCTGACGGTGACGGAGGTCTGCTTCGCGGTCGGCTGCACCTCGCTGGGGTCGTTCAGCTCACGGTTCACCGAGCTGGTCGGCGAGAGCCCGAGCTCATACCGGGCCCGCCGCCATGACGAGGGCGCCGCCATCCCGGCCTGCGTCGCCAAGATCTACACGCGACCGGTCAGGAACGGAGAAGCGGAACCCGCTCCTCGGCCCATAGCGTGAAACGCATGGACATCAAGCTTTCACAGTGTTTCATCGCCGTCGACGACCACAACAAGGCGCTCGCCTTCTACCGGGACGTTCTCGGCCTGGAGGTGCGCAACGATGTCGGGTTCGAGGGGATGCGCTGGGTGACCGTCGGGGCGCCGTCCCAGCCCGATGTGGACATCGTCCTCGAACCGCCCCTCGCGGACCCGAACGCCTCGCCCGCCGACAAGGAGGCCATGGCGGAACTGCTAGCGAAGGGCCTGCTGCGCGGTGTCATCTTCAGTACCGACGACTGCGACGCCACCTTCGAGCGCATCCGCGCCGCGGGTGGCGAGGTGCTGCAGGAGCCGATCGACCAGCCGTACGGCGTCCGCGACTGCGCCTTCCGCGATCCCTCCGGCAACATGCTGCGCTTCAGCCAGTCTCGCGGGCAGTGAGCTCCGGTCTCGCGAACCGGGCGCTACCCTGCCGCGACCTGAAGAACTCAGACCGGCCAACTGAAGCCCCCCGTCACAGCTGCGTGGCCGCCTGCCGTCAGTAGTGGCAATTGCGGGCCGGGCTTGGCGCAGACGTCGGCGGACAGCCGTTGCCAGGCCCGCCTGGGAACACGCGTCACCAGGCTCTTGGCCGGGATGCGACCTGCGCGGGTGGTCACCTGGTGCGTGCCGGAGACGGCACGTTCGTTTTCCCGCACAACCCACGCTGATCATCGGTGGCCGCGGCCGTCTCTGTACCGCCCTGACTGGCAACACCACGATCCATGGCTGGAGCGTCGGGGAATCTGTGTTTCACGTGAAACGGGGCTCGCGGCGGAGAAGGCATCCGGCCGCCCTTCTCCCTTCCCCGGGGTGGGCGGTTCCCCGGAGGGCGGCGGCCCGTGTTTCACGTGAAACACGGGCCGCCGCCCAGGAGAAGGCATCGGGTCCTGCGACATCCGCCAGTGGGATCTTCCCGTTGGGTTTCTGTGGACTGCCGGGCTTCCCGATCCACCGGAGAGCGGGAGCGGGCCGTCAGAGCGCATGAGGCGCTCAGACCCCCGTCGCCTCCCGGACGGCGAGACGGATGTCGGCGACGAAGGCGTCGACGTGCTCGGGCATGGTGTCGAAGGAGGTGACCCAGCGGACCACGTTCTCGGCGGCGTCCCAGACGTGGAAGAGATAGCGGCGCTGCAACTCCGCGATGGCCTTCTCCGGGAGGGCGGGGAAGACGGCGTTCGACTGGACGGGATAGCGCAAGGACACGCCGGGGAGATCGGTGACGCCGTCGGCGAGGCGGTGAGCCATGGCATTGGCGTGGGCGGCGTTCTCGTGCCACAGGCCGTCGGTGAGGAGCGCGGTCAGCTGGGCGGAGACGTAGCGCATCTTGGAGGCGAGTTGCATCCCCTGCTTGCGGAGGAAGAGCGCCGAGCCGTCCAGCTCCGGGCGGAGGACGACGAGCGCCTCGGCGCCCATGGCGCCGTTCTTGGTGCCGCCGAAGCTGAGCAGATCCACGCCCGCCTCGGTGGTGAGGGCGCGCATCGAGCAGCCGAGCTCGGCGGCGGCGTTGGCCAGCCGGGCACCGTCCATGTGGAGGAAGAGGCCGTGTGCGTGGGCGAAGTCCGCGAGCTCGGAGATCTCCTCGGCGGTGTAGCAGGTGCCGCACTCGGTCACCTGGGAGATGGAGATGACCCGGGGCTGGGACTGCTGCACATTGCCCACCGCGGCAAGCTGCTCGCGGACGTCGTCCACCCGGATCTTTCCGTCACCCGTGGGCAGGGGGATCAGCTTGACGCCCAGCATGCGTTCGGCCGCGCCGCACTCGTTGGTGTTGATGTGCGCGGTCTCCGGGCAGAGCACCGCGTCGTAGGACCGCAGGACGAGCCCGAGGCCGACGACGTTGGCCCCGGTCCCGTTGAACATCGGATAGGCGGTCGCCTGGGCGCCGAACTCGGCGCGGAAGGCGTCCTGCATCGCGTCGGTCCACGGATCCCCGCCGTACGCGGGGGCGTCACCGGTGTTGGCATCGAGAACGGCGGCGATGACCGCCGGGTGCACGCCCGCGTGGTTGTCGCTGGCGAAACTCTTGGGGAAGAGAGTGGAGGTCGGCACAGGCCCAGCGTAGGGGGAACCACGACCTCCCCGGCCCTCCCCTCTCCGCGGGTGGCGGGGAGCCGCTGCGGCGGCCCTCAGATCCCGTCTGCCCGTACGACGGCGGGCATCGGCATTCCGGGCATGGCCCGCGCCTCCCGGCCGCGAGAGACGTCGTTCCGCCCTGAGGGCGCCCAGCGCCCGGCGGGCACCGGGCGGTCTCGGGGCACCGGGCGCCCTCAGGGCGCCGGGCGGCCTCGGGAAGCCGGGCGGCCGAGCCGGCCAGGTGGACGGGGGCGATCGCGGTAGGCGGTCCCGGTGAGCGGGCCGGAGCAGCGGGGCGAAACCACCCGGCCGGGACGGCGAGCCGGGGCCGCCGCCCGGACCGCCGAAATCACCGGCTCGAACCACGGCCGGGATGGTGAACCGGGGCCGACCGCCCGGGCCGCGGCCGGGGCCGACCGGCTCGACCGCGGGCCCGGAACGGCGGGTCAGGCGCCGCGGGCGGCGGCCTGTTCGAGGAGGACGCGGCAGAGGGTGCCGAGATCGTCGCCGGCGGCCTCGGCGGCCATGGGGAGGAGAGAGGTCTCGGTCATCCCCGGCGCGACGTTGACCTCCAGGAAGTAGGGCAGGCCCGCGCCGTCGACGATGAGGTCGGTGCGGGAGATGTCACGCAGGCCGAGGGCCGTGTGCGCGGTCACGGCCATCCGGGCGCACGCGTCCGCGACCTCGGGCGAGAGGCGGGCGGGGGCGAAGAACTCGGTGTGACCCGCGGTGTAGCGGGCGGCGTAGTCGTAGACGCCCTTGTCGGGCACGATCTCCACCGGGGGCAGGGCCACCGGCCCGTCGCCGAGGTCGACCACGGAGACGGCGACCTCGACGCCCTCGATGCAGCGCTCGATCAGCGCGGTGTCGCCGTAGGCGAAGCAGCCGACCATGGCCGCCGGGAGCTCCTCGGCGCTGCGCACGGCCGATGCGCCCAGCGCCGAGCCGCCGCGGGCCGGCTTGACGAACAGCGGCAGGCCCAGGCGCTCCACGATGCGGGCGAGCACCGCGGAGGCGCCGAGGTCGTGGAAGGTCTCCTTGGGGAGCGTCACCGAGTCGGGGGTGCGCAGGCCGACGGAGCGGACGACGGCCTTGGCGGTGGGCTTGTCGTAGGCGACCCGGCAGGCGTCCGGACCCGCGCCGACGTAGGGGACGGACAGCAGTTCCAGGACCGAGCGGATGGCGCCGTCCTCGCCCGCGCCGCCGTGCAGGGTGACGAAGACCGCGTCCGGCGGATCGGCGAGGACGGAGGGGACCAGTGACGCGTCGGTGTCGCGGGTCTCCACGGACACACCCGCAGCCTGGAGCACCTCGCTCACCCGACGGCCCGAGCGCAGGGAGACCTCACGCTCGTAGGACAGCCCGCCCGCCAGGACGAGCACGTGGCCCAGATCACTCATCCGATGCACCTCTCGCTATGGCCCGCTCCGAGCCTTCCGGTCGCCGCGCCGCACGCCCCCGGCCTTGACCCGGGCCGGATCGTCCGCCGCGCACCGGCGCGGGAAGTCACCGTACGGCGCCGCAGGAAGTCACCGTACGGCACCGGAGGGACAGGAGCCACGCCGAGGGCGCCCGTGTCCGCGGGCACCCCGGCGCGACTCCCGGTTACGTCCCGGTTATGCGAGGTCGGGCCCGGGGGTGTCGACCCCAATGTGCTCCGGCGGCGAGCCGGTGCCGAACGTGTCGCGCAGGCGGAGCTCCTGCTCGATCACCCCGGCCAGGCGGCGGACGCCCTCGCGGATGCGCTCGGGCTCCGGGTAGCAGTACGACAGCCGCATCTGCCGCGCGCCGCTGCCGTCGGCGAAGAAACCGGTGCCCGGCACGAAGGCCACCCGCTCGGCGACCGCACGCGGCAGGAGCGCCTTGGAGTCGAGGCCCTCGGGCAGGGTGGCCCAGACGAAGAAGCCGCCGCCGGGGCGGGTCCACGTGACGCCGGCGGGCATCAGGGCCTCCAGGGAGGCGAGCATGGTGTCGCGGCGCTCGCGGTAGAGCTCCCGGAAGTTCTTGATCTGCTCGCGCCAGGGCTGGGTGGCGAGGTACTGCCCGACGGCGAGCTGGGTGAAGGTGGAGTGCGACAGGACCGCCGACTCCATCGCCAGCACCAGCTTGTCGCGGACGGCGTGCGGCGCCAGCGCCCAGCCGACCCGGAAGCCGGGGGCCAGGGTTTTGGAGAACGAGCCGAGGTAGACCACGCCGTCGGCGTTGTCGGCGCGCAGCGCCCGCATGGGCTCGCCGTCGAAGCCGAGCATGCCGTACGGGTTGTCCTCGACGATCAGCACGCCCGCCCGCTGGCAGATCTCCAGGACCTGCTGCCTGCGCACCGCGTTGAGCGTCACGCCGGCGGGGTTCTGGAAGGTGGGGATCGTGTAGAGGAACTTGATGCGGTTGCCCGCGCTCTGCAGCGCGTAGATGGTCTGGGCCAGCGACTCGGGGATGATCCCCTCGTCGTCCATGGCGATGTGGATGACCTTGGCCTGGTAGGCGGAGAAGGTGCCCAGTGCACCGACATAGGAGGGCCCCTCGGCCAGGATCACATCACCCGGGTCGATGAAGATCCGGGTGATGAGGTCGAGGGCCTGCTGGGAGCCGACGGTCACGACGACGTCGTTGGCGTTGGCCTCGATCCCCTCCATGCGCATGACGTCGCAGATCTGCTCGCGAAGATGCGGGTCGCCCTGGCCGGAGCCGTACTGCAGCGCGACGGGGCCACGCCGGGCCACCAGGTCGGCGACCAGGTCCCCCACCACGTCGAGCGGGAGAGCGGTGACGTAGGGCATGCCGCCGGCGAGCGAGACCACCTCGGGCCGCGACGCGACGGAGAAAAGAGCTCGAACCTCGGAGGCGACCATCCCGGCAGCTCGTGCTGCGTACCGATCGACGTAGGCGTCGATGCGCGACCCGTGAGCCGCGATGGTCTGACCGTGATCTGAGTCTTGGGGCACGGTCCACCTCCTCGTCGTGTGGAGCACAGGTGCTCGTATCAGAGAAACCAGGGTACGTCAGTGCTCGTAGTCGCCTGCGTGGGGGGACGAGACAACATCCGGCCATTCATGGTGTCGATCAAGGAGTGCAGCCGCCCGCGTGGGAGAACGGGACACCCTGAAACAACGGCCCGCACTGGGCTACGATGCCAGCTGAAGGCGCCGTTTTCGCGCGTTTTTCGCCATGGCTTGCACTCGTCTCGCCAGGATTGGGGCCAACAGGTGTCGCGTCGGCTGGCAAACGTCACCCTCGACAATCTCGACGACCTGCCGCACCGCTGCCGCCGGTGCGTCTTCTGGGAGCTCGATCCCGTCAACGGGAACCGGGCGATGGAGGCGGGTGATCCGGGCCTGGAGAAGGAGGCGTGGATCTCCTCCACACTCCTGGAGTGGGGCAGCTGCGGCAAGATCGTCTATGTGGACGGCGTGGCGGCGGGGTTCGTGCTCTACGCGCCGCCGCACTACGTGCCGCGCTCGGTGGCGTTCCCCACCTCTCCGGTCAGCGCCGACGCGGTGCTGTTGATGACCGCGCACATCATCCCCGAGTTCTCCGGCGGAGGTCTGGGCCGGATGTTGGTCCAGGGCGTCGCCAAGGACCTGACGCGGCGCGGGGTGCGGGCGATCGAGGCGTTCGGCGACCTGAAGTGGGAGCAGCCCGGCGCGTGCCTGATGCCCGCCGACTACCTGCTCTCGGTGGGGTTCAAGACGGTCCGGCCGCACCTGCGCTTCCCCCGTCTCCGCCTGGAGTTGAAGAACGCCGTCTCGTGGCGTGAGGACGTCGAGGTGGCGTTGGAGAGGCTCCTCGGCTCCATGAGCCCGGAGCGGGCCCTGCGGCCGGTCTGAGGCGATCTGGGGCCTCTACGGGGTGTATCGGTCCGGCCTCACCGGGCGTTGCGGGTCCGGCCTTATCCGATGTGCCGTCCGGGACGGTCCCGGGAGCCCTTCCCCGTCCGCCGGTCCGGGCCGCGGGAGGACCTCCCGCGAGACGGCCCGAGCCCTCCCCCCCGAGCCTTCTCCCAGAGCCACGACCTTCTCGGAGCCACGAGCCACGAGCCACGAGCCACGAGCCCTTCCCACGACATGGAGAAGCCCCCCGCCGTGCGGCGGGGGGCTTTCCCGTGGGTGGGTGTGCCGCTCGGAAGCGGTGGTACGGCATGGCGCTGTGGGGTGCGACAGGCCGCAGGGGGCTAGATGATGCCCTCGAGCTCGCGAAGCAGCATGGCCTTCGGCTTGGCGCCGATGATCTGCTTCACAACCTCTCCGTTCTTATAGACGTTCAGGGTGGGAATCTGGAGTACGCCGTATTTGCCGGTAGTAGACGGATTTTCGTCGACGTTCAGCTTGACGACGTTCAGCTTGTCCGCCTGCTCGCTGGCGATCTCCTCCAGGATCGGCGCGACCTGCCGGCACGGGCCGCACCACTCGGCCCAGAAGTCGACGATCACGGGCTTGTCGCTCTTGAGGACCTCGGCCTCGAAGTCGGCGTCGGTCACGTTCCTGATGCTGCCCAAGGTTCTCGTTCTCCCTGTCTCGGCGTCACTTGTCGTTGTGCTCGGTCAGCCAGCGCTCGGCGTCGAGGGACGCGGCGCAGCCGGTGCCCGCGGCGGTGATCGCCTGGCGGTACGTGTGGTCGACGACGTCGCCCGCGGCGAAGACGCCGTCCAGGTTGGTCCGGGTGGAGGGGGCGTCGACCTTGATGTAGCCCTCGTCGTCGAGCTCGACCTGGCCCTTGAAGAGCTCGGTGCGCGGGTCGTGCCCGATCGCGATGAACAGGCCGGTGGCCGCGATCTCGCTCTCCTCGCCGGTCTTGACGTTGCGCACGCGCACACCGCTCACCTTGGCGTCGCCCAGCACGTCGACGACCTCGCTGTCCCAGACGAAGCGGATCTTCTCGTTGGCGAACGCGCGGTCCTGCATGATCTTGCTGGCGCGCAGCTCGTCACGGCGGTGCACGACGGTCACCGAGCCGGCGAAGCGGGTCAGGAAGGTGGCCTCCTCCATGGCGGTGTCGCCGCCGCCGACGACCACGATGTCCTGGCCGCGGAAGAAGAAGCCGTCACACGTGGCACACCACGACACGCCGTGGCCCGACAGGCGCTTCTCGTTGGGCACGCCCAGCTCGCGGTAGCCGGAGCCGGTGGCCAGGATGACAGACTTGGCGAGGTAGGTCTCGGAGGCGGTCTTGACGACCTTGGGGGTGACGGTCAGGTCGACCTCGATCACGTCGTCGGCCACCAGCTCCGCGCCGAACCGCTCGGCCTGCTTGCGCATCCCGTCCATGAGATCGGGGCCCATGATGCCGTCGGGAAAGCCCGGGTAGTTCTCCACCTCGGTGGTGTTCATCAGGGCGCCGCCTGCGGTGACCGACCCCTCGAAGACCAGGGGCTTGAGGTCGGCGCGCGCAGAGTACACCGCCGATGTGTAACCGGCGGGACCTGACCCGATGATGATTACATTCCGGACGTCTGTCACTGCTGTGCCTTTCCCTCGGTCGTTGCCAACGGCGTCAACAGATCCTAGGCGTCTGTGATTCCCGCCGGGCGCCGCGGCGCACTCGCCGGTGGAGGGCGGCATATCCCCAGGTGGAACCCGGGGGGAGAAAGATCGTTCCCAGGCCGGGGCAGGCCGCCCGGTACGTGACCGGGCCACCCCCTGCCCGGAAGCGGATCGCAACCGTCCGCGCCGGACCGCTACCCGGAGCGGGCCGCATCCGCGGGCGGCCGGAACGTTCTGCCCGGACCGCGCCTCCCGTACGGGACCGGGCCGCTCCCCCGGAGGAACGGCCGGAAGGAAACGGAAGGCCCGGCACGGATGTCTCCGTGCCGGGCCTCCCACGCCGACGGGGCCTTCTCCGGGAAGACCCGGAGCTCACCTCGGGGGCCGCTCCGCGCCGGTCACTTCCAGCGTGCGAGGCCGGGCTTGCGCACGTCGTCGCACTGCGGGCCCACCACGTGGACGCGCACCGTGTTCTTGGCCTGGTTGTGCCAGAAGAGCAGGATGTTGGCCTCCTGCCCGTTGTAGTAACCCTGGTCGACGGCGAAGGGGGACTTGCCGACCTTCGCCGAGACCTGGCGCACGCACTGGTCGATCTTCGCGTTCTCGGTGGCGTCGCCGCTCATGGTCACCGGACCGATGTAGTCCAGCAGCGAGCCGCGGAGCTCGGCGTCGGTGTAGTTCCAGTTGCTGTCGGTCAGCGCGTACTGGACCGTGTCCGACGGAGCCGGCTGAGCGAACTCCTGGACCTGTGCCGGGCCGGACGCGGTGAGCGTCCCGGTCGCCACCACGGTCGCGCCGATCACCGCCGCCGCCACGCCCGCCGCCGCGGCGGGCATCGCCCACCGGCGCCGTCGAGCCGCCTTGCGCCTCCTGGCGGGCACGATGGTGCCGTCGTCACCGACGATCCCCAGCCGCACCGGCTCGGGCTCCGGCTCTCGCGCGGGCTCCGGCACGGGGAGAGGGACGCTCTCCCAGGGCGCGGGCTCCCCGCGGGAGGCCGTCTCCCAGGGCGCGTCGCGCATTATGTCGTCCCAGGCCGGTGCCTCCACCAGCCCAACTCCACCTCCACGGAAGCTCTCGGCCTCGGCCGCCAGCGCACGGTCGATCCTGAGCGCGACCCCCATCGGCATCGCCGGGGTGGGCGTAGCCGCGAGCACCTCACGGACCGCTGCGAGGTCGGCGAGGCTTTCGCCACAGGGATCGCAGATCGCAAGATGCTCGCGTACCTGCATGGCCGTGGCGGTGTCGAGGAGACCCTCGGCCAATTCGGCCAGGATCTCCAGGTCGTAGTGCGTATCACCCGTCACGAAGTTCTGCTCCCTTCGCGGATGAGACGCGAGACAGGTTGGAACGGTTCCGTAGATGAGAAAGAATCGGGGCGAGTTTCGCCCGGCCGCGCGCGCACCGGCTTTTCACCGTGCCGCTCGGCACTTCGAGCACCTGTGCCGCGTCCTCGACGGAGTACCCCATCATGTCGACGAGCACGAGCGCGGCCCGCTGGTCGGCCGGCAGCAGCTTCAGCGCCGCCGACACCTCCATGGAGACCTCGCGGTCGGCGGTCTGGTCGAGCACCGGGGTGTCGCGCTCCGCGGCCTCGACGAGCTCGTCGTCGGCCACCGGGCGCACGGATTTCCTGCGCATGCGGTCGAGGCAGGCGTTGACCACGATGCGGTGCAGCCACGTGGTGACGGCCGCCTCGCCGCGGAAGCTCCCGGCCTTGCGGTAGGCCGAGACGAAGGCGTCCTGAACGGCGTCGGCCGCCTCGTCGGGGTCGCCCAGCGTGCGCAGGGCGACCGCCCACATGCGGTCTCGATGCCGCCTGACTATTTCACTGAAAGCGTGCGGATCCCCGGCGATGTGGCGGGTCAGCAGCTCGGCGTCGGGCACGGGGGCCTTCGCCTTCTGCTGCGCCGCCGCAGGCGGGGTCTCGGGTGGGGAATTCACAAGGAGAGTCCTGCTATGCCGGTCCGGGGGAACACCACTACGGGATAGATGGTGCCATGAATTCTCCAATGATCTGCAAGGAGATGGGTAAAACAGATCAAATCGCACTGGCGTCACTTGGCGGCGAGAATCTTCACCTCGAACACCTGCCCGCGAAGCTTGCCCTGGTAGGTGGGCATCTTGGTGAACCAGACGAGGACGTAGCGGCTCTTCTTCGGGGTCTCCGCGGTGAACGTCTTCTTGCCCGCGGCCGTACCGAACTTCTCGGCCACGGACAGCTCGCCGAGCTCGGGCGCGTCGCCCAGCCTGAGCTCCGCGGCGCCGCCCGAGCCGCCGCCGAAGTCGATCGAGACCTCCTTGATCGGCATGCTCTCGCCCATGTCCAGCAGGAGCCCGACGCCGTCCTTGAGCCGCCCGAAGTCGGCCGAGTCGTACGACTCGGAGTGCCAGTCGGTCGACTCCTTGCCGTCGACCGCGTTGGAGGCCAGCTCGCCGCGCTCCTCCTTGTCGCCCAGCGGGTCGAAGCCGGTGACCGTGGCGGGCTTCACCGAGCGGGTGGCGACGGCCACGGTGGGGGTGGGGGTGGGGGTCTGCCCGGCCTCCGGGGTGCCGGCGTTGCCGATGCTGCGGCCGAGCGTCCAGGCGCCCAGGCCGACGGCCACCATCACCAGCAGCACGACCACGGTCATGACGACCTTGTTGACCGTCCCCCCGCTGGCGGGGGCGGGCCGGTGGTGCGGCGGCGGGAACGGCGGCGGGGTGGGCGCGGGGCGCTGGGGCGCCGCGGTGCCGAGGCCCTCCGAGGGGGAGGCCGCCACCGGCAGCGAGGTCATGGGCATCGGCGCCGGCATCGGCAGCGGGGTGGGCCGCGCCACCGACGACAGCGCCTCGGCGACCTCGGCGGGGGTGACCAGCGGCTCCAGCGCGCGCTTGGTCTCGGGCAGGATCGTCCGGCAGGTGATGGTGTCGAGGTAATTGGGGACGCCCGCGGTGACCTGCCGCGGCGTGCAGAAGTGGCTGTCATCCATGGGCGCGATGGGCAGCCCGCCGCTGTGCTGCTCGTCTCCGGGCCAGTGACCGGTCAGCCCGGCGTACAGCAGGCGGCCGAGGCCCTCGGCGTCGGCGCGGGCGGGGTCGTCGCTCATGACGTCGGCGAGCACGGCGTCGACGCCCAGGCCGAGCAGCTTGACCGTGTTGCCCGCGGTCCAGACCAGGTGCTCGGGGCTCAGGCAGAGGTGGGCGATGTCCGCCTCGTGCGCGTGGGCCAGCGCCTCGGCGGCCTCGGCGACCATCGCCGCGGCCCGTTCCGGGTCGAGCGGGCCACCGGCGATCATGTCACCGAAGCTCTCGCCGCTCACCCACTCGCTGACGACGTAGGCGCGGCCGTCGTCCTCGGTGGCGTCGAAGACCTGGGTGAGCCGGGGGTCGGTCAGCCGGCTGGCCGCGCGGGCGGCCGTGACCACCTCGTTGAGGCGGGGGAAGTCGGCGTCGAAGGTGTGGACCGCGACGGGGCGGGCGAGCACCTCGTCGATGGCTTTCCACAGCGTGGCCCCGCCCGATTCGTGGACGCGGTCTTCCAGCCTGAAACGCTCGGCCAGCTTGGTGCCGGGCTCGACGGAGGGGGAACTCATGAACGCCCCGCACCTGAGAACACGACAGCACCCCGCCTGGTCGGCACATCAAGACACATCACATGATGCCGGGTGGATCCGCCCACGCCCTCCTGCTTCCATTAGCCGCATGTCACCACACGCGTCGCACCATGGTAGTCCCGCACCGGTTCCGCCCGTGTTCGC
Source organism: Streptosporangium fragile (assembly GCF_039534445.1). NCBI lineage: Bacteria > Bacillati > Actinomycetota > Actinomycetes > Streptosporangiales > Streptosporangiaceae > Streptosporangium > Streptosporangium fragile. The sequence continues at coordinate 54,681 of NZ_BAAAVI010000047.1, forward strand.
CTTGTCAGACGCTTGGGACAAGTCTTTGGCTTACCGGCCTACCCGTCCTGCCACCATTCCAACGATCGAACTCACCTCGGGGATGCGCATCCGATGGGCGATCGCCAAGTAAAGAACCATACCGACTCCGCCGCCCGCCGCCAGCATGACGGCCGCGCTGAGCGCGTTCAGCTCGGTCAGTTCCTCCGTCAACCACAGGACGCCCAGCGCGACCGCCGCGGCCGGCAACGCGGCCAGGTACATGCGTGACAGCCCGGTGGCGACCGCGCGTCCGCCCAGGCCACCCGCGCGGCGGGCGGCCAGGACCCACGCGACCGCGGTGCCCGTCACGTAGGCGACGGTGAAGGCCAGCGCCAGGCCCATCACGATGTAGCGGGGCGGCAGGGTGAAGTAGGCCACTGTGCTGAGCGCCGCGTTCACCGTCACGTTGCCGACGGCGAGGAAGACCGGCGTGCGGGTGTCGCCGAAGGCGTAGAAGACGCGCAGCAGCAGCTGGAAGGTCGAGAACGGGACCAGCGCCAGCCCGAAGACCTGGAGCACGTTGCCGATGTAGACCGCCGCGTCGACGGTCATGGTGCCCCAGGAGAAGATCAGCACGGTCACCGCGGGGCCCAGCACCATCAGCAGCAGCCCCGCCGGGACCATCAGCACCGAGACCAGCCGCACCCCCGAGGAGAACTCCTCGCCGATCGTGTCGAGCCGCCCGTCGGTCACCGCCCGGGTCATCCTGGGCAGCATCGCGGTGATCACCGAGACCGCGATGATCCCGTACGGGAGCTGGAAGAACTGGTAGGCGTAGGAGTAGGCGGCGATGCCCGCGCCGGGCGCCTGCTCGCCCGCGCCGGTGGCGAGCCTGTTGGTGATCACGAAGCCGACCTGGCTGACCCCGATGTAGGCGAAGGTCCACACGGCGGTCCGGCCCATCTCGCCGAGCCCGGCGTCGCGCAGGCCGAACCTCGGCCGGAACCGGAAGCCCACCCGGTGCAGGGCGACGACGAGCACCAGGCACTGGGTGACGATCCCGGCGGTGGTGCCGAGCCCGAGCAGCGCCAGGTCGGCATCCGTCACCGTGTCGATGTCCGCGCCCGCCTCGCCCAGCATCACGTAGTAGGCGACCGCGACGCCGATCATCACGATGTTGTTCAGCACCGGCGCCCACATCGGGGCGGCGTACCTGTCGTGGGTGTTGAGGATCGCGCCGGCGATCGCGCCGATCCCGAAGAAGGCGATCATCGGCAGGATGTACCGGGCGAGGGTGACCGCGACCTCGGTCTGCCGGGGGCCCCAGCCGGTGCTGTAGAGGCCGATCAACGGCTCGGCCAGCGCCACCGCGACCGCCGCGACCACCGTCAGCGCGACGGTCCCGAGGGTCATCAGCAGCTGCTCGTAGGCGCGGCCCCCGTCGGGGTCGGACTTCTGCCGCCGGATGATCATCGGCACCACGACGCTGCTCAGGATCCCGCCGATGAGGAAGTCGAACAGGACGAACGGGATCGTGTAGGCGATGTTGTAGGCGTCGCCGAGCGCGAAGGTCCCGATGGCCGCCGCGAGCACCGCCGTGCGGACGAAACCCGTGACGCGGGAGACCATCGTCCCCGCCGCCATGATCGCGCTCGCACGCAGGACCTTGCTCATGCGCTTTCCTCCGCTGGGTGCTCGACAGCCCGGTGCTCGACGGCCCGGGGCTCAGGACTCGGTGGCGGCCGGTTCGGGCGCCCGCCCGGTCCCGGGGGCCGGGGACGCGGCGGCGCGGCGCCCCCGCCGCCGGCGCAGGACGCGCAGGACCACGGCGGCCAGCATCACCGCGAGGGCCGCTCCCACGATCACCAGGGCGATCCCCGTGTACCCGGTGGTCCGCACGGTCAGCTCGACCGGCACGCCGTACTTGCGGCCGTCTGCGGTGGTGAGCTGGACCGTCACGGTGGTCTGGCCGCTGGCGGTCGCGGTCATCTGGACCGGGATGATCCGGTTCTGGCCGCCCTGGATCAGGATCGGCTCGCTGTCGGCCTCGTACGGCTCGATCTTCAGCAGGTTCGGCTGGTCGGAGGTGACCCTGAGCCGGACCATGACCTGGCTCCCCGGGCCCTCCAGCTCGTTGCGGACGCTGATCGGCACGTCGCCGTTGGTGCCGGCCAGGGTGCGCAGCCGGGACTGCTCGGTGCCGGTGATGGCGACCTTGGCGATCCGGCTGTCGACCGCCGCCCCGACCTGCTGGACGTACGGCGCCGCGGCGTCGGTCTTGCCGCGCCAGGCGGAGGAGGCGAGTCGCAGCATGGCCAGGCCGAACACGTCGACGTCCGAGGCGCTGGTGATGGCCGAGGTCAGGTCGGCGCGGGCGCCGACCTTCCTGACGCTCGTCATGTACTGCTTGCCGAGCTCCCGGCGCCGGTCGTCGGCGGTGTAGGTGAGGTCGGCCCGCCGCGTCGCGGCGCTCTTGCCGCGTTTGACCGTGTCGAGGGTGGCGGGCGCCAGCCACGGCAGCGAGGCGGCCGTCTCGACGAGGTCGGTGACGTACTTGGGGTCCGGGTCCCAGCGGCGGTGCGGGACGGCGATCACGGTCCGCGCGCCGGCGACGGGCTCCGCGCTGATCATCGCGGTCTCCGCGATGAACCGCTGGCGGTTCGCCAGCGCCGCGCCGGGCGCCGAGGTGTCGGCCCCGACGGTCTCGCTCAGCGCCGCGTCGGCGACCAGGGCGGTGACCGTGCCGTTCACGCTCTCCAGGGTCGCCGAGGCGTCGGGCGTGGTGGCCGGGGGCGGGACCGGCGGCAGGTTGAGCACGTTCAGCAGCACGGTGTCGACGCCGCTGGTGGCCAGCAGGTCCAGCGCGTCGTAGTCGACCATGCCGCCGACCGGCCAGTTCACGTTGGTGATCACGTCGCGCCCGAGGGTCTCCCTGGCGACGGTCCTGGCCGCCTCGATCCCGCTTCCGGCGATGTCGTCGACGCCGTTGTGGGCCAGCGCGGTCACGTCGGGGTCGGCGTACGGCGTGGCCACGACGGGGTGGTCGGCCAGGGCCGTGCGGAGGTCGTCGAGCCAGGTGGCGGCCTCGGCGTTCGCGGGGCGCCGCTGGGTCTGGTCCTTGACCCGGAGCGTGTGGGGCTTGCCCATCGCTCTCGCGTCGTCGAGCAGGGCGGGGTCGACGACCCAGGTGAGGCCCTTGGCGGAGGCGGTGTCCTGAGCGATCTTGAGCAGGTCGCCGAGCCGCTTGCCGGCCGCCATGGCGGCGGGCAGGCTCTCGTCGGCGAAGGTGGCGTCGTCGCTCCTGCGGGGCTGGTCGACGATCGGCAGCACCATGGAGAGCTTGGTGCGCGTCACCCTGGTCCCCCGGGGCATGTAGGTGACCACGGTGCGCCGGGTGGCGACCTGCTGCCCGAAGGAGTCGAGCACCTCGATCATGATCGGGTAGACGCCGAAGCGGGGGAAACCCAGCAGCTGCGGGGTGAAGGTGAACTCCCACGGCATCTTGCCCGACGGGGTGATCGGCGCCTGGATGTAGCGCTGGTCGCGCCAGGCGCCCGGCTGCAGGCCCTGCCCGTCCAGGTAGGCGTCCATCTCGGCCCGCTGCGTGAACGGTTGCTGCGCGTAGCGCATCTGGATGCGCAGGCCGGTGAGGGTCTCGGTGCCCGCGTTGACCAGGGAGCCGGCCACCTTGATCTCGGTGGTCGGCTCACGGGGGACGTCCGGCCCGATCTCCTCCAGCGTGAGCTGGGGGTTCAGGCGGCTCACCGTGGTCGTCTGGGCGTTCGCCGCACCCGGAACCGCCACGGCCGCCGGCGTGAGCAGCGTGGTGGTGAGTACGGCGAGCAGCGCGGCCTTGTGGATGTGGATCACGTGCCGGCCATGGGTCGAGTACGGCGCACGCCCGCAATGCTATGGCCTATCCGGCCAGAGGAAAGGTCGTCGGCTCCCGCCGGAGGCCGGACCGGGTCAGATCGACGATCTTCCCGGAGACCAGTGTGAGCAGGTGATCGGCGCGTATCAGGAGCGCCGTGCGGCGCTCCCCGGTCGGGGTGTAGACGGGCATGGCGGTACCGGTGAGTCGCTCGTCCACCAGCACGGTCAGCCCGTCGGGCAGCAGCAGCGGGCAGACCAGGCCCGCGGCGTAGTCGGTGGCGGCGTTGACCGTGTAGTCCGGGGCCTGGCGGACCCGGCGGGCGCCCAGGACGCCGCCGACCACGCCGGGACGCGGAGGGGATCCGACCGAGGTGACGACCGCCACCGGCTCGTGGCCGATTCGCGTCGTGACCTCGTAGACCGTTACGCCCACGCAGACCGCGGGGTTCGCGGACAGCACCTCCGGAAGCTCGTCGGCGCACGTCATCGCGCGCGGAAGGCGTACGATCTCATGATGGACCTGGTGTGCGAGGAGCCAGCGGTGGATCGCGAGGGCGTCCTTCATGTATGTGCTCCTTGCCTCGACGCACGGCCCCCGAGGTTCTCCTGACTGACCGTAACCTGGTGATCGCTTCAGGTGTATCCCCGCGGGGGAACATGTTCCGTAACCGAAGGACCTACCCGGCTTGTCCCTTTCAAATCTGACCCAGAGCCAGCGCGACGGCATGGCCGGACTGTTCCGGAAAATCGCGCCCGTCGCCGACGCGCTCGGCGACCTTTTCGCCGCCAAGGGCTACCAGATCGCCCTCGTGGGCGGCTCCGTCCGCGACGTCTTCCTGGGCAGGATCGGCAACGATCTCGACCTGACCACCGACGCACGCCCCGAGGCGGTCCTGGAGCTCGTCCGCGACTGGGCCGACTCCGTCTGGACGATCGGCATCGACTTCGGCACGGTCGGGGTGCGCAAGGACGGGTGGATGCTGGAGATCACCACCTACCGCAGCGAGTCGTACGACCCGGCCTCACGCAAGCCCGAGGTCGCCTACGGCGACACCCTGGAGGGCGACCTGGCCCGGCGCGACTTCGCCGTCAACGCCATGGCGCTGCGCCTGCCGTCGCGCGAGTTCGTCGACCCGCACGGCGGCCTCGACGACCTGCACGCCCGGGTGCTGCGCACCCCCGGCCCCCCGGAGCGGTCCTTCGACGACGACCCGCTGCGGATGCTCCGCGCCGCCCGGTTCGCCAGCCAGCTCGGCTTCACCGTGGATCCCGCGGCCTTCGCCGCGATGACCGCGATGGCCGACCGCATCGACATCGTCTCCGCCGAGCGGATCCGCGAGGAGCTGGACAAGCTCATCTGCGGCGACCACCCCCGGGAGGGGCTGAAGCTGCTCGTCGACTCGGGGCTCGCCGCGCACGTCCTGCCCGAGCTGCCCAAGCTCCGGCTGGAGATCGACGAGCACCACCGGCACAAGGACGTCTACGAGCACACGCTGATCGTGCTGGAGCAGGCGATCGACCTGGAGGAGAACGGCCCTGACCGGATCCTGCGCTGGGCCGCGCTCCTGCACGACGTGGGCAAGCCCAAGACCCGCCGCCACGAGCCCGGGGGCCGGGTCTCCTTCCACCACCACGAGGTGGTCGGCGCCCAGCTCGCCAGGAAGCGCCTGTCGGAGCTGAGGTTCCCCAAGGACGTGGTGACCGACGTGTCCCGTCTGGTGGAGCTGCACCTGCGCTTCCACGGCTACGGCACGGGCGAGTGGACCGACTCGGCCGTGCGCCGTTACGTCCGCGACGCCGGGCACCTGCTGGAGCGGCTGCACAAGCTGACCCGCGCCGACTGCACCACCCGCAACCGGCGCAAGGCCCAGATCCTGTCGCAGACCTACGACCAGCTGGAGGAGCGCATCGCCCGGCTGGCCGAGGAGGAGGAACTGGGCAAGATCCGTCCGGAGCTCGACGGCAACGAGATCCAGGCGCTCCTCGGCATTCCGCCGGGCCCGCTCGTGGGGCGCGCCTACAAGTTCCTGCTGGAGATGCGCCTCGACCGCGGCGTCATCGGCAAGGAGGCCGCCACGCAGGCCCTCGCGGAGTGGGCCCGGGAGAACGGGGTGGCCGCTGAGCGCCCCGCCTGAGCCCGCCCGCCGCCCGGGGCCGGACGCCCCCGCGGGGCCGGCCGCCTCTGCCGGTCCCGCGGTGGGGCCGGCCGCCTCCGGGGAGCGCCCGGGGCCGGACGCCTTCGCGGGCCCCCTCGCGGGCCCGGACGTCGCCGGGCTCGACCGTGAGCACGTGTGGCACCCCTACGCCGCCGTACCCCAGCCGGTGCCGCCGTACGTGGTCTCCCGCGCGCGGGGGGTCCGGCTGACGCTCGCCGACGGGCGGGAACTGGTCGACGGGATGTCGTCCTGGTGGGCGGCGATCCACGGCTACCACCACCCCGTGCTGAACCGGGCGCTCACGGCCCAGCTGGAGGACATGGCGCACGTCATGTTCGGCGGGCTCACCCACGAGCCCGCCGTGCGGCTGGCCCGGACGCTCGCCGACATGACGGGGCTGCCGAAGGTCTTCCTCGCCGACTCCGGCTCGGTCGCCGTCGAGGTCGCCATCAAGATGGCGTTCCAGCTCACCGGGAGAAGCCGGCTGCTCACCGTCAGGGGCGGCTACCACGGTGACACCTTCGGGGCGATGTCGGTCTGCGACCCGGTCAACGGGATGCACCACCTGTTCTCCGGGGTCCTGCCGGAGCACGTGTTCGCCGAGCGCCCGCCCCGGGAGTTCGACGAGGGGTACGCCGGCCGGCTGGCCGAGCTGGTCGCCCGGCACGCCGGTGAGCTGGCGGCGATCATCGTGGAGCCGGTCGTCCAGGGCGCGGGCGGCATGCACTTCTACCACCCCGCCTACCTGCGCCTGCTGCGCGAGCTGGCCGACGAGTACGGCGTGCTGCTGATCGTCGACGAGATCGCCACCGGGTTCGGCCGGACCGGGGAGCTGTTCGGCTGCGACCACGCCGGGATCCGGCCCGACATCATGTGCCTGGGCAAGGCGCTGACCGGCGGTTACCTCTCGCTCGCCGCGACGCTGTGCACCGAGCGCGTGGCACGGGGTGTCGGGGTGCTGATGCACGGGCCGACGTTCATGGGCAACCCGCTGGCCGCGGCCGTCGCCAACGCCTCCCTGGAGCTGCTCCGGGAGCGTCCCTGGCGCGAGGAGGTCAGGCGGATCGAGGCCGGCCTGACGGCGGGCCTGGCGCCGGCCGCGGCGGAGCCGGGGGTGCGGGAGGTGCGGGTGCTCGGGGCGATCGGGGTGATCGAGGCCCACGAGCCCGTGGACGTGCGGGCCGTCCAGGAGGTCGTCATGCGGCACGGCGTCTGGCTGCGCCCGTTCGGGCGGCTCGTCTACACGATGCCGCCCTACTCGGTCGGTGACGACCTCCGGCGGATCACGACGGCGATGACGGCAGCGGCTCGGGCGCTCGAGCCGGCGTGACGACGCGGTAGACCACCGCGCCCGCGAGGTATCCGGCGGTGATGACGGCCAGCACGACCAGCGACTTGCCGTCCGCCGGGAGCATGGCCGCCGCCACGGCCGCGGCCAGCACGTAGGTGCCGTTGAAGAGCATGTCGTAGATCGAGAACGCCCTGCCGAGGTAGGCGTCCTCGACGTCGCGCTGGACGGCGGTGTCGGCGCAGATCTTGATGCTCTGCCCGGCGACGCCGAGCACGAGGCCGGCGACCGCGAAGCCCCACTGCCGGAACGGCGCGCCCAGCGCCAGGGTCAGCACCCCGGCCGTGACCAGCATGGCGGGCACCCACCGCTCGATCGTGAAGCGCTCGGTCGCCCACGGCGTGACGAGGATGGCCAGGAAGTAGCCGACCCCCGAGGTGGCGACCACCAGGGTGGCCGCGTTCAGGGCGTCCTCGGAGTTCTCGGCGAAGTAGTAGCGCGACAGCATCACCAGCATCGCCGTGCACATGCCGTACATGAACCGGTGGGTGGCCATCGCCCCCATCGCCGCGGCGGCGGACCGGTGGTGGACGATGTGCCGCACGCCGTCGAGCAGGCCGCTCAGCACGTGGCGTACCGCCTCGCGGGCCTGCGGCCGCTCCGGGTCGTAGGCGGGGCCGAGCAGCCGCCTGTCCATCGTCCTGGCGATGATCGCGCTCAGCCCGAAGACGACGCCGGAGATGACCAGCAGCGCCGCCGTGCCGCGGTGGTCGGCCCCGAAGAGCATCCGGAGCAGGTAGCCGACGCCCACCCCGACGAAGGTGAGCACGGTGCCGGAGGTGGGGGTGACCGCGTTGGCCACCATCAGCCGCTCGGCCGGGACGACGTGGGGGAGCGACGCCCCCAGCGCGGCGAGGAAGAACCGGTTGACGCCGAGCACGCCGAGCGCCGTGCCGTAGAAGATCGCGTCCGGGGCCTCCGCGGCGACGAGCCCCGCCACGGCCAGCAGCAGCGTCCCGCGGACCAGCGGCGCGAAGACCAGGATCTGCCGGCGGGACCAGCGGTCGATGAACACCCCGACGAAGGGGCCCAGGATCGAGTAGGGCAGGAACAGCACGGCCAGGCCCGCGGCGACCTGCGCGGCGCTCGTGCTCTTCTCCGGGCTGAAGAACGCGAATCCGGCCACCGCGAACTGGAAGATCCCGTCGGAGAACTGCGAGACCAGGCGGGTCCCGTACAGCCGCCGGAAGTCCCGACCTTCCAGGACCACGCGTAGATCGGATACGAATGACACGCGCTCAGCCTACGCGTGACGGCCCACCGGCAGGCATCAGGAACATCCCTGATGTGTGTCGGCCACTCCACTCAGGCCGCCGGGCGCGGAACATCCCTGCCCGGTGTGCGCCGGCCACCATTCCCGACCTTTGCCTACGTATCGCCGAGGGGGTCCTGCAGGTCGACATGATCACGTACCCTCGATCGGGTGACAGCTGATGAACTCGTCGTGCTCGTCGACACCGACGGAAACGCGATCGGCACAGCGGCCAAGGCCACGGTGCACGGCCCCGACACGCCTCTCCATCTGGCCTTCTCCAGCTACGTGTTCGACGATCACGGCCGGGTGCTCCTGTCCCGCCGGGCGTCACACAAGATCACCTGGCCGGGGGTGTGGACCAACAGCTGCTGCGGCCATCCGCTGCCCGGCGAGCCGCTGCCGGACGCGGTGACCCGCCGGCTCTCCCACGAGCTCGGCCTGCGGGCCCTCAAGGTCGACCTGGTGCTGCCGCGTTTCTCCTACCGCGCGGTCATGGACAACGGCGTCGTCGAGCGGGAACTGTGCCCGGTCTACCGGGTGGTCGTCGCCGCCGACGCGGTGCCCAACCCCGACGAGGTCGACGACGTCCGCTGGATGTCGTGGAAGGAGTTCGCCGACGAGGTTCTCGGCGACCGCCTGGCGATCTCCCCGTGGTGCCGGGAGCAGGTTCCCCAGCTCGCCGAGCGCGGCGCCGACCCGCTCGCCTGGCGCCCCGCCGACCCCGCGGACCTGCCGCCCGCCGCCCGCTGACGCGCCGCTCCGCCGACCCCGCGGACCTGCCGCCCGCCGCCCGCTGACGCGCCGCCCCGCCGATCCCGCGGCTCCGCGTCCCGTGCCGACCCCGGCCCGGCCCGGTTCCGCGCCGACGCGTGAAGGCCCTCCGTCCGCGGGTGCGGACGGAGGGCCTTCGGCGGTGCTCGTTCGAAACGTGTTTGATCCTGATCAGGCGCGCGGTGCCCGCCCGGGACCGGTCCGGTGGCCGCTCAGCGCTCGACCTCGCCGCGGATGAACTTCTCCACGTACTCACGCGCCTCGTCGTCGGAGTACTGCTCCGGCGGGGACTTCATGAAGTACGAGGAGGCCGAGAGGATCGGGCCGGCGATGCCCCGGTCGAGGGCGATCTTGGCGGCGCGGACCGCGTCGATGATGATGCCCGCGGAGTTGGGGGAGTCCCACACCTCCAGCTTGTACTCCAGGTTGAGCGGGGTGTCGCCGAAGGACCTGCCCTCCAGGCGCACGTAGGCCCACTTGCGGTCGTCCAGCCACGGCACGTGGTCCGAGGGGCCGATGTGCACGTCGGCCTTGCCCATCTCGTGCGGGATCTGGGAGGTGACCGACTGCGTCTTGGAGATCTTCTTGGACTGCAGGCGCTTGCGCTCCAGCATGTTCATGAAGTCCATGTTGCCGCCGAAGTTCAGCTGGTAGGTGCGGAGCAGCTCGACCCCGCGGTCCTCGAACAGCTTGGCCATCACGCGGTGCGTGATGGTCGCCCCGACCTGCGACTTGATGTCGTCGCCGACGATCGGGACACCGGCGTCGACGAACTTCTGCGCCCACACCGGGTCCGAGGCGATGAACACCGGCAGCGCGTTGACGAAGGCGACCTTGGCGTCCAGGGCGCACTGGGCGTAGAAGCGGTCGGCCTCCTCCGAACCCACCGGCAGGTAGGAGACGAGCACGTCGACCTCGGCGTCCTTGAGGACCTGGACGACGTCTACCGGGGCCTCGTCGGACTCCTCGACCATCTCCCGGTAGTACTCGCCGAGGCCGTCCAGGGTGTGGCCGCGCTGCACGGTGACGCCCAGCGGCGGCACGTCGCAGATTTTGATGGTGTTGTTCTCCGACGCCACGATCGCCTCGGACAGGTCGCGCCCGACCTTCTTGGCGTCGACGTCGAACGCCGCGACGAACTCGACGTCGCCGACGTGGTAGTCACCGAACTTGACGTGCATCAGGCCCGGCACCCGGGTGCCGGGGTCGGCGTCCCTGTAGTAGTGCACGCCCTGCACGAGTGACGCGGCACAGTTGCCGACACCGACAATGGCTACACGCACCGAACCCATGGCACTCGCTCCCCTTTGTTTATGAGTGGTCATCAGTTGTCATCCGAGGCGGTGCGCCGCCCCGGGTCATCCGCTCCGGGCGCGGACGCCCGGGACGTTTCTTCTCGCCCCTCCCGCCCGGCCGGCGGCGCCTCACCCGCCGGGGACGCCCGCCGCTCGGTGGCGATCAGCTCGTTCAGCCAGCGCACCTCGCGCTCGACCGACTCCAGGCCGTGACGCTGGAGCTCGAGTGTGTAGCTGTCCAGCCGCTCCCTGGTGCGGGCCAGGGCGGTGCGCACGGCGTCGAGACGCTCCTCCAACCGGCTGCGGCGCCCTTCGAGGATGCGCAGGCGCACCTCGGCCTCGGTGTGCCTGAAGAAGGCGAAGTGCACGCCGAAGCTCTCGTCCTCCCAGGCGGACGGGCCGGCCTGGGTGAGCAGCGCCTGCAGGCGCTCCTTCCCCTCGGCCGTCAGCCTGTAGACGATCTTCGAGCGGCGGCTCGGGATTGGGAGGGGGCTCTCCGCGGCGGCCTTGGCCGTCTCGGGGCCGCCGTCCTCGACGATGAGCCCGTCGGCCAGTAGCTGGCGCAGGCACGGGTAGAGCGAGCCGTAGGAGAACGCCCGGAACATGCCGAGCAGCGCGTTGAGCCGTTTGCGCAGCTCGTAGCCGTGTAGCGGGGTCTCGTGCAACGACCCGAGCACGGCAAGCTCCAGGACCCCGCCACGTCCACCGGCCACTGGAAATCACCACCTCTCGCGTCGATGTATCGAGCCGATACATCTGCAGGATACGTCTGACCAACATAGGACTGCAATCAACGACTTTCCCAAGAGGTTGGGGGCAAACAGCAAAAAGCCGTAGTGTGACGCGTATGTGGTCACGGCAGGCGGAGGTGGGGCATGACCCCCGCATGGCTTGGCCCCATTTCCATTACGGGGAATCCCGCGTCCGTCCGGGAGAGGTCTGCCAAGGTTGTTTCCAGAACCACCTGACGATCTCGTTCGTCCCCGGTAATGGAGATCCACCCGAATAGGTCGGCCACCACCTAGCCAAGGCGACGAGATCACCTACGATGAGGCGGTAATCTCGCCCGCCTGCACGCCGTCGTAGACCCCGATGACCGAACGAGGACGCGTGAGTTACAGCCACAGCAATGACCCGGAGCCGCACAGGCGCCAGGAGGGCGCCGATGGGTCGGCTCGTCAGGGGCGGCGCCGTCGCTCAAGCCCAGGAGCCGCTCCCCGTGCAGTTCCCCCGTCTCCGGGGGCCCAAACCGGCGGCGCGCACTGGGATCCGCCCCAGGGGCGGCCGCAGCCGCCGGGGGGCGACTCCCACACCGTCGTGATGCAGCACCCCGCGGGCGCGCCCCCGTCCGGTGGCATGCCCTACGGCGGAGCGCCCCCGCGCGGCGCCGGGCCGGTCGGCGGCGCGCCCCGGCATGACGGAGTCCCGGTCGGCGGCGTGCGCCGGCAGGACACCGACCCCTCCGGCCGGCGCCCCGAGGCCGCCTTCGAGGACACCCAGGCGATGCTCGCCGCCCAGCCGGGCGGCGGGCGCTCCGGTGGATCCGGTCCGGGTGAGGGCGGCGGGCGCTCCGGTGGATCCGGTCCGGGTGAGGGCGGCGGGCGCTCCAGGCGCCGCGCCGGGCGCGGCCCGAGCGGTCCCGGTGGTCCGGGCGGCCCCTCCGGGCGGGGTCCCGGCGACGATGACGACGACGAGCCTGGGCGCAGGGGGTGGAAACGCTTCCTGCCCAGCTGGAAGGTCGTCGTGGCCGGCTTCGTGGTCCTCACCGCCGGCGTCTTCGGCATGATCGCGGTCGCCTACGCCAACACGCCCGTCCCCACGACCGCGCAGGACAGCGTCGACGACCGCGGCAGCGTCATCTTCTACCGCGACAACAAGACCGCGATCGCCCGCTACGGTGTCAAGCGCACCCCGGTGGAGATCAAGCAGGTCCCCGTCCACGTCCAGGACGCGGTGATCGCGCTGGAGAACAAGACCTTCCGCACCGACAGCGGCATCGACCTGGTGGGCATGGCCCGCTCGGTCTGGAGCACGGTCAGCGGCGCCCAGCTCCAGGGCGCCTCGACCATCACCCAGCAGATGGCCCGCAACTACTACGACGGCCTCAGCCAGGAGGTGTCGATCCAGCGCAAGATCAAGGAGATCTTCGTCTCCGTAAAGATCAGTAGGACGCTGGAGAAGGACGAGATCCTCAAGCGCTACCTGAACACCATCTACTTCGGCCGCAGCGCGTACGGCATCCAGGCCGCCTCGAAGGCGTTCTTCAACAAGGACGTCGAGGACCTGACCCCGCAGGAGGGCGCCTACCTGGCCGGCCGGATCCAGAACCCGGACGCCTTCGACCGCCAGGAGCAGGACGGCAACTACGCCGCGACCAAGGAGCGCTTCCACGCCGCACTGAAGAACATGGCGGAGATGGACCCCGCCAAGTACGGCAAGTACGCCAACAGCTCCTTCGACGACCTGAAGAAGAACTTCGCCAAGATCAAGGTCTCGGAGACCTTCGCCGGCCTGCGGGGCTACATGCTCAACATCGTCTTCCGGGAGCTCGAGGGGCGGGGCATCAACCGGAAGGCGCTGGAGACCGGCGGTTTCAAGGTCTACACCACCTTCGACGAGAAGATGATGAAGGAGGCCCAGAAGGCGGTGAAGGCCCGCACCGCGAACCTCGACCCGACCATCCACGCCCAGCTGGCCTCGGTCGACCCGAAGAACGGCCGGGTGCTCGCCTTCTACAGCGGCGACAACTTCATCAAGGACTTCAACAACCGGGCCTTCGACTCCATCAAGCAGGCGGCGTCGGCGTTCAAGCCCTACGTGCTCGCGGCCTGGCTGGAGAGCGGCAAGTCGCTCGACAGCTACGTCGACGGCCGGGCCACGATCAAGCTGCCGGGCCTCACCCCGATCAGCAACTCCGGCTTCGTCAACTACGGCCCGGTCAACATGATCAAGGCCATGGCCAGCTCGGTGAACACGGCCTTCGTCCAGATGGGCGAGGAGGTCGGGCTCGATGAGGTGGCGCGCATCGCCAAGGAGGCCGGGGTCGGCGAGAGGGCCAAGAACAACCCCATCTACCAGGGCAAGAACGGCGTCGACTACGCCGTCGAGCACCAGAAGCACCAGGTCACCATCGGCAGCGCCTCGGTGACCGCGGTCGAGCAGGCCGCCGGTTACTCGATCTTCGCCAACGAGGGCAAGCACACCGACTGGCACACCGTCGTCAAGGTGGTCGACTCCAACGGCACCGTGGTGCTCAAGGAGCAGGCCCAGGAGCGGCAGGTCATCAGCCCCGAGTCGGCGGCCGACACGACCGTCGCGCTCCAGGCCGTGGTCAAGGGCGGCACCGGTGGCGCCGCCAACCTCGGCACGCGGCCGGTGGCCGGCAAGACCGGTACGAACAACGACTTCAAGGACGCCTGGTTCGTCGGTTTCACCCCGCAGCTCGTCACCGCGGTCGGCATGTCCAAGGACGTCCCCTACAACAAGTCCGGGACGCGCAAGCTCAAGGTCGACAAGTCCGGCCTGCCGAGCAAGAAGATCAAGGACTCGGACATCCTGTGGAAGGAGGAGTCCATGCCCTCCTTCATCGGCGGCGGCAGCACCCCGACCCAGATCTGGCACGACTACATGGCCGCGGCGACCGCCAAGGACGAGGTCGTGCAGTTCCCGCCGCGGGCCAACACCGGGACGGCCCACAACCTGGTCACCCCCAGCCCGACGCCCAGCCCGACGCCGACCGCCACCTTCGACGACGACGGCGGCGACGACGGCGGCTGGCCGACCGACGAGGGCGGCGACGAGGGCGGCGAGCAGGACGAACCCGAGGGCCGCGAGTGCCTGCCCTGGGACGGCTCGTGTGACGCGACCGGCGACGGCTGGGACAACGGGAACGGGAACGGGAACGGCGAGATCAACGACAACGGCGCGTTCGGCGCGGCGATCCCGCCGCCGTCCACGACGAGCGAGCGACGCTCGCGATGAAGGCCCTCCAGGCGTTGCGAGGTTCGCTGCCCGAGGCCGGTTCCCGGGTGGTCCCGTACGTGCCCCTGGCCCTGTTCGCAGGGCTGGGGGCGGTCCTGGCCTGGTTCTGGAAGTGGCCGTGCCGCGTCGGCGGCGCGTGGAACGACGGGACCCTCCAGTTCACCAACTTCTGTTACACCGACATCTATCCGCTGTGGTGGAACGAGAAGCTGAACGAAGGCAAGATCCCCTACTTCGGCTACCCGGTCGAGTATCCCGTCGGGATCGGCGGGATCATGGAGTTCTTCCGCCGGCTCGCCACCCCGACGAGCGACCCCGGGACGGTCTTCTACGACCTCACCGTCGCCCTGATGGCGATCTGCCTGATCGTCGGCGTGCTGCTGATGGCCGCGCTGGCCGGGCCCACCCGCCGCTGGGACGCGCTCTGGTACGCCCTGGCGCCCTCGCTGATCCTCACCGCCTACATCAACTGGGACCTGGCCGCGGGCGCCCTCTCCCTGGCCGGGCTGCTGGCCTGGTCGAAGCGGAAGCAGTGGCTGGCGGGCATCCTGCTCGGCCTGGCGATCGCCACCAAGTTCTACCCGCTGATGTTCCTCGGCCCGCTGTTCCTGCTGACGCTGCGCACCGGGAAGTGGCGGGAGTTCCTGCAGACGATCGGCGGCGTGGCCGGCGCCTGGCTCGTCGTCAACGTCCCGGTCATGTACCACGCCTTCGACGGCTGGAAGAAGTTCTACGTCTTCAGCCAGGAGCGCCGGGCCGACTGGGGCTCGATCTGGTACTTCTTCAACCAGAAGCAGTGGCCGATCCTGGGCGACGCAGACCGCCTCGACACCCTGGGCGTCGTCTCGCTCCTGGCGTGCTGCGTGGCGATCGCGGTGCTGACCCTGACCGCCCGGACCCGCCCCCGGCTGATGCAACTGTGCTTCCTCACGCTGGCCGCGTTCATGATCACCAACAAGGTGTGGTCGCCGCAGTACGTGCTCTGGCTGATCCCCTTCGCGGCGCTGGCCCGGCCCAACTGGAAGCCGATCGCACTCTGGCAGGTCGCCGAGTGCTGGTACTTCTTCGCGATCTGGCTCTACCTGGTCGGCCTGCAGCCCGGCAAGGAGGCCCTGGGCATCGCCGGCGACACCTACTTCACCGCCGTCTGGGGACGGGTCATCACCATCCTGATCATGGTGGCGTTCGTCGTGCGGGACATCCTGCGGCCCGACAAGGACATGGTCAGGCAGGACGGGATCGACGACCAGGCGGGAGGCGTCTTCGACGGGGCACCGGACCGGTTCCGGCTCGCGCCGGCCTAGCAGCGGAGGCAGTGTGCGTTCGTTCAGCGAGGGCTCCCGCTCGGCCGACGACCGAGACGAACGGGGTGAACGGGACGACAGGGACGGCTTGGACGGCTTGGACGGTGTCACGGGCCGGGAGCACCGGAAGGGGCCCCCGCCCGCGGACGCCACCACCGGGCCGGACGCCACCGACACCGCCCTGGACGCGCTGCTGCTCTGGCTGAGCTCGCGGCTCGGGATCATCGTCCTGACCGTCGTCGGCGCCCAGGCGATGATGGAGGGAGACGCGCTTGCGCCGCCGTTCCTGGAGCGCTGGAAGCACTGGGACGCCGGCCTCCTGGTCACCATCGCCGAGCACGGGTACGACGGCGACCCGGCCCGCGACCCCGACAGGGGCCTGCCCGCCTTCTTCCCCGGGATGCCGCTGATGCTCCGCGCGGTGTATCCCCTGGTGGGCGACTGGACGCTCGCCGGTCTGCTGATCTCCTTCGTGGCCGGCGGCGTCGCGATGGTGGCGCTGGCCAGGCTGGCCGAGTTCGAGGGCCCGCCGGGGGCCGGCTGGCGCGCCGTGCTGGGGCTCCTGCTCTGGCCGATGGCGGTTTTCCTGTTCGCGGGCTACAGCGAGTCGCTGTTCCTGGCCTTCGCCGTCCCCGCCTGGCTGGCGGCGCGCCAGGGGCGCTGGCCGCTCGCCGCCGCCCTGGCGGCGGGCGCCTCCTGCATGAGGATCACCGGCCTGTTCCTGGCCCTGGCGCTGATCGTGGAGTTCTTCACCCGCAGGCAGCCCGTGCGGCGGGCGGTGTGGCTGCTGCCGCCGTTCGCGCCCCTGGTGCTCTACTCCGCCTACCAGTACTCCCGCACCGGCGACTGGCTGGCGTGGAAGCACGCACAGGAGGCCGGGTGGGGACGGCACATGGTGTGGCCGTGGGAGTCGCTCATCACGACGTGGAACTCGGCCATGGGCGAGGGACGGTTCGCCTGGGCGTTCCGGCTGGAGATCGCCGGCGCGGTCGTCGGACTCGTCCTCGTCCTCGTCCTGCTCTACCTGCGGCGGTGGAGCGAGTTCGTCTACGTGGGGCTGCAGGTGGGCGCCCTGCTCTGCTCCGCCTACTACCTGTCGATCCCGCGCTCGGCGCTGCTGTGGTGGCCGCTCTTCCTGCTGCTCGCCAGGGCCTCGACCGGTCCCGAGCCATGGCGGAAATGGGTCATCGTGATCTACGCACTGGTGGCGGGCCCGCTGATGGCGCTCAACACGCTCACCTTCGCCGACGGTGCCTGGGTGGGGTGAGCGGGTGCTTCCCTTACCCACTTTCGGCGAGAAGTAATCCCAGGAAGTTATCCACAGGTTGTGGAACAAAGCGGGCCGGAGATGCGCGGGAGCGTCTCTTCGGTGGGACTTTTCCACAGGCTCCCCGGTTTCCGCGGGCCGTATCACGGGCCGTATGGCTTCCCGGGCCGTACGACTTCCCGGGCTCTCCGGGTTCCCCGGCGGGATCTCTCCGCCGGGGCCTCTTCCCGGGCGCTCCCGAGTGAGACCTTCCCGCCGGGCTCTCGGCTCCCCGGGCTCCCGGGTCTCTCGCGACGCTCTCCGGGTTCCCGGGTGAGAACCGGCACGGGTTCCCGGGTGAGAACCGGCACGGGTTCCCGGGTGAGAACCGGCACGGGTTC